>CAYHQU010000075.1:1245-4920 GCA_964358955.1 uncultured Gammaproteobacteria bacterium
CTACCAACAAACTATTTTACTTTCTCGTTCGAAGGCGACCCCGCTAAGCGGGGTCGCCTTCGTTGTTCCATGTTCCATGTTCCATGTTACGTGTTACGTGTTCCATGATTACACCGCCAAACTAACCAACAGCGGCGCAATCACAATTGACACAATCGCCATTAACTTAATCAAAATATTTAAGCTCGGCCCCGACGTATCTTTAAACGGATCACCAACTGTGTCGCCAACAATTGCCGCCTTATGAACCGGCGACCCCTTGCCGCCTAAATTTCCCGCTTCAATATATTTCTTGGCGTTATCCCAAGCCCCGCCGGCATTCGCCATCAACACTGCCAAAATAAATCCAACAACCGTTGAGCCGACAAGCATTCCCGCCAGCGCCTCCGAACCAATCAAAAGTCCAACCGCCACCGGCGCTAAAACTGCAATCAGCCCCGGCGCAATCATTTTTTTCAGCGCCGCCCCAGTTGAAATCTCAATGCATCTTTTGTAATCCGCTTTTTCCGTCCCTTCCATCAAACCAGGGATCTCTTTAAACTGTCGCCGCACTTCTGTCACCATTTGATACGCCGCCCGTCCAACCGCCTTCATTGATAACGCGGAAAAAACACAAGGCAAAAGACCGCCGATGAAAACTCCGATTAAAACCTGCGGCTTTAACACATTTACAATCTCAATATTTACCGCCTGCCCAAAACTTATTAACAAAATCAAAGCCGTCAATGCCGCGCTGCCGATTGCAAATCCCTTGCCAATCGCCGCTGTCGTGTTGCCTAACGCGTCCAATGTTTCCGCTTTTGTCCTGACCTCTCCGCCCATCCCCGCCATCTCCGCAATTCCCGCCGCATTGTCGGCAACCGGCCCATAAGCGTCAGATGCTAAAGTAATTCCTAAAGTTGACAGCATCCCGACGGCCGCAATCGCAATCCCGTAAATATTGGCAAACCGATACGCTAAAAATATTGCTAAACAAACGGTTAGCACCGGCACCACTGTGCTGATAAGTCCTAAAGCCAGTCCAGCAATAATGTTTGTCGCCGGCCCGGTCTCCGACGCCTTAGCAACCTCCTGCGCCGGCTTATTTTTTTCTGATGTGTAATATTCAGTTACTAATCCAATTACGACTCCCGCCAGCAGCCCAACCAAAATTGACCAATACACTCCCAACTCTAACTTAAGCCAATAGACTGCCAAAAAAGAACCCGCCGCCATAATCAACGCCGCCCCCCAAATTCCATAATTTAAAATCTGTGACGGGCTGCCGCGCTTTTTATATTTGATAATAAAATTGCCCGCAATTGAAGCTAAAATTCCAACCCCGGCGATAATTAACGGCAGCGCCACGTTTGCCGAGAAAATTGATAGCCCGCCAACGCTCGCCAAAACCATTGCCGCAATTATTGAATCAACATAACTTTCAAATAAATCCGCGCCCATCCCGGCGACATCGCCGACATTGTCGCCGACATTATCGGCAATCACCGCCGGATTTCTTGGATCGTCTTCCGGAATTCCCGCCTCAACTTTTCCCACTAAATCCGCGCCAACATCCGCCGCCTTCGTATAAATTCCCCCGCCAACCCTGGCAAATAGCGCCACTGACGAGGCGCCAAAACCAAAGCCGTAAACAACCGTTAAATCCGCTTTAAAAATTAACGCCAAAACTGTAACACCTAAAAGTCCTAAGCCGACAACTGCTAGCCCCATCACGCTTCCCGAAGAAAATGCGGTCTGTAAGCCCTGATATAATCCTTTTGCCGCGCTCTCGGCCGTCCGAACATTGGCGATGGTCGCAACCCGCATTCCAATATTGCCGGCGATAATTGAAAAAAGCGCGCCGACAAAAAAACAAACCGCCGTCTTCCATGACAAAACCGGCACCAACGCGATAATAACTGTGACAATAATTACAAAGACAGCTAAAATCCGATATTCCTTGTCTAAAAATGCCATCGCCCCCTCCTGGATAAATCCCGAAATTTCTTTTGCCTTTTGATTTTCAACCGGCTGTTTTTGGATTTTATAAAACAACCAGCCGGCAAACCCCAAACTTAACGCCGCAATCAAAATCGGCAAAAATACTAATGCTTGTTGACTCATAAATTTTCAAATTTATTAATTATTATAATAAAAATTTATAACAACTAATTAATCTCAATTACCAATTACCAATTACTAATTACCAATTACTAATTACTTTTTTCCTTCTTCTCTTTCTTTGTTTCCTTTGCAACCTCTGTCGCCTCTGTAACCTCTGTATCTTGTTTTTTTGCTTTCTTGATTTCTTGATTTCTTAATTTTTTACTCTCGTCTTTCTCCTTTTCCTTCTTCTCTTTTTTTTCCTCCGTCTTATTTGCAACCTTTGTTTCCTCTGTCTCCTTTACAGCATTTGTTTCCTCTGCAACCTTTGCAACCTCCCCGCCCCCTGCAACGTCTGTAACTTTTGCAACCTCTACCGCCTTTGCCCCCGTCTCTTCTTCCTTACCATCGTGTTTTATTGTTTTATTGTTCTCGTGTTTTATTGTTTTATTGCTTTTTGCGCTCTCTTCTTTTTCTTCCCTTGCTCCTTCGGCCACCTCTGTTGCCTCTGTCTCCCCGGTAACCTCTGTATCTTGTTTTTTTGATTTCTTGCTTTCTTGATTTTTTGATTCATCGTTTTCATGTTTTTCAGCTTTCTCGCTTTCTTGTCCCGCTAAGCGGGATGATTCATCGTTTTCTTGTTTCTCCGCTTTTTTGATTTCTTGATTCATCGTTTTCTTGATTCTCCGCTTTCTGTGTTTTTGCGCTCTCTTCTGCCCCCCCCGCAACTTCTGTCTCCTCTGCCACCTTTGTCTCCGCCTCCAAAATATCAATCTTCCATTCAGTCAACTGCGACGCTAACCGGACATTTTGTCCATTACGGCCAATCGCCAACGAAAATTGGTCTTCGGCGACTTTAACTTTAGCAATCTTGGTCTTCTCGTCAATGTCAATGCTTGAGACTTTCGCCGGCGACATTGCTTTCATAATATATTTTGCCGGATCCGCGTTATATTCAATAATATCTATTTTTTCACCCTTAAGTTCCGAAATAATTGTCTGCACCCTTGAGCCCCGCTGGCCAATGCATGAACCAATCGGATCAATATTTTCATCTTCAGTAAAAACCGCAATCTTTGTTCTTAGCCCCGCCTCTCGCGCAATGCCTTTAATTTGCACCGTACCATTGGCAATTTCCGGAATTTCCGTCTCAAATAATTTTTTAACAATATTCGGGTGTGTCCGTGACACAATTATCTCCGGCCCCTTTGTTGTTTTCTCAACTGACACGATATAAACTTTTAGGTGAGCGCCCGGCATATAACTTTCAGAGCTTATCTGCCCGTCCGGCAACATCACCCCCGTAATCCGTCCTAAATCAACCAGCACCACTCGCCCTTCCCGTCTTTGCACCGTTCCAATTATTACTTCGCCTTCGCGCTCTTTATAATCATTATATAAAGTATCGCGCTCCGCCTCGCGCAGCTTTTGAATAATAACTTGCTTTGCTGTCTGCGCCGCCATCCGGCCAAATGCTCCCGGCACTTCCAATTTTACAACTAATTGGTCCCCAACTTTTAATTTCTTATCAACTTCCTTTGCGTCTTTTATCTGAATCATCGTCCTCGGATTAAACCTCGGCTTTTCTTCCTC
>CAYHQU010000076.1:0-4902 GCA_964358955.1 uncultured Gammaproteobacteria bacterium
TTAAATTTTTTTGTTCCCCGGCTGCGCCCCGCCGGCGGGGGGGGGGCGCCCCCTTCTCTAAAAAATTCTCCGCCATTTTTTGCAGTTCATTTTTATCATCGGGATAAAAACTCCCGGCCACCGCTGGTTTGCGAATAATTTTTTCTTGCATATTTTTATCTCCTGATAGCTGCTTGTTGGTGTCAAACCCGGGTGCATACCCGGGCAGACCAACAGGCCATAAATTTTTAAAATAAAAAAACGCCGCCGCTCCGACTGCGATAATTAAAAATACAACAACCACTAATCCAATCCACCAGCTTCTTTGATTGCTCGTTTTATTTTTCTTATCTGACATAATTTTTCCATCAAACAAATTGGTCTCTAAGAGACGGGTACCCGTCTCTTAGAGACATTCGCCAACGCTTGACAGCCATAAAAAATAATGATATATATTAATAATCACGTCTGTCACCAAACCTTTGGTCTTTTTAAAGGAGGAAGATATGGCAAATTCTATTGGAACCTTTCGCTGTAATAATTGTAGAAAAACTTGGGACGGTCCCGAACTGGTTCATCTCCGCAGAATATCTAACTTTCAGTGGGTATGTGATAAATGCGGCGGTATGGTGGAAATGATCAGCAACCTGCCCAAAGCCGAATACCTAAAGACTGGAGGAAAATCATGAAACACCCAAAAGGAAGTTTTCGTTGTCTTGATTGCGGAAAAATCTCTGACGGCTCAAAAGTCTTTTCTAGCAGTTTCAATTTTGGCCCCAAATGGATATGTCGTTGCGGTGCTTTCGTCATAAAAATCAGTGATCTTCCGCTATATCGCAAATCCAGACGCGCCGAATGCGCCAAAAAGTAATCACCAACCAATAACTGTTCCTTAACCCCCAGCCCACGACTTCGGTCGTCGGCTTTTTTTTATTTCCATAGATTTGACAGCTATAAATTAAATTTATATAATAGAACTATGATTAAAGACAAATATCTAAAACAAGTACGGCAGCAAGTTAATCAATTTAACCGCGATAAAAAATTAAAATTTTTTATTTTTGGTTCAAGTTTAGAAAAAGGCCATTTCGGCGATCTTGATTTAGGCGTAATCGGGCCTATCAAAAGGCAAGAGCTTTATCAGTTGAAGGAAAAATTTGAAGCGTCAAACCTGCCTTATTTTATAGATATTGTAAATTTTAACAAGGTTTCAAAAGATTTTAAAGAAAACGTTTTTAACAATAAAATTTTATGGCTAACACCCTCAAATTAAAACTCCAAAATTTTTCTGAAGCAATTGCAACTTTAAAACAAGCAGTTGATCAAAAAGAAAACGAATTTATTAAAGATTCAATTATTAAAAGATTTGAATATAGTTTTGAGCTTTGTTGGAAAACCGCTAAAATTATGTTGTCGGAAAAATTTGGAGTTGACGTCTACTCGCCGAAAGAATGTTTTCGGGAGCTGCGAAAAAATCAACTAATTTCCGATAAAGACACTGAAATTTTTTTGCAAATGACGGATGATCGAAACGAAGTTATTCATACCTATAACCAAAAATTTGCCGATGAGCTGTCAGAAAAAATCAAAAAAGTTTATTTTAGGTTGCTAAAAAATATTTTAGAAATTCTCAAAAAACAAATTTAGTACTTCCGACCCGACTTGTTATAATTGTCGCAAGCGGTTTTTTTTATTGTCAAAAATTTTCTCATTCTAAAAGTACTCGGCGTCCGATAACGCGTCTGTTTTCTATTCGTTTTTCTTGAATAATTTCTCATAAAATATATCCGCATCATCTGCGGGCGAAGCCATCCGCATTATCCGTCTTAAACCACGTACCTTATCCTGCTAACCACCTCTCCGCTACCACCGTCATTAAGCAACCGTAAAATTTCCTCCTCAACAAACCGCAGCTCCTGCGCCACTACCGAACTTAAACAAGCAACAACAATTGTCCTATCTTTAATATATAACGGCCTGATTTTTTTTGCCACTGCCGCGCCCGCCAACTCGGCAGCAATCGCTGAAAATTTTTCCAACACCAACGCCGCCTGGACTTTCCGGCCTAGTTCCGACCTGCCAAAATTTTTATCAATGAGTTTTTCTAATTTAGTGAATGTCATATGTATTTTAATGTCATCCCGATCCCGCGAAGCGGGAGAGGGATCCCCTGGCTTACAGACCAGCCCTTATCCCCACCGTCGTCGTCCCCCCTCCTTAGATACTTGTCCGCCTCTGGAGGAAGGAGGGGGTTGGGGGGAGGTTTGACGTTCAGTGCGATTGCCAAGCTCTACTTCAGACCCCCCTTAATCCCCCCTTATCTAAGGGGGGAGAGTTGCTGGAAAATGTCAGCCAATGGACTCGCCCCCCCCTGCGCCAAGGCTACGGGGGACAGGCGGGATGACAAATAAAAGATTGGCTACTTAAAATGACAATTTTTTAAGACGCTCTAAACTCGCAGATCCCCCTAAAATCGCAAAACTGGCAAACAACCCCCGGCGTTGCCTTAAACTCCCCCCTCTCAATTTCCCGAACAACCGCAATTATTTTCTCCTGTATCTTTGCTAAATCTTTTTCCGCGCCTAAAAATGACTGTTCCAAACATCCTTCTAAAAACAAAAAAGTTAGCTTTTTAACTGGCTTAGCAAAAACTTGGCTTCCCGCCAGCTGATAAATTAACAGCTGATCTTTATCATCCGTCTGCAGTTTATCTTTTGCCCCGCCGGTTTTGTAATCAATAATTTCATATCCGCCGTCAACTCCGTCAACCCGATCCATCGCCCCGGAAATTGTAAACGACCGCCCCGACCCCTTGTCAACAATCCTCGCGTTAAATCCTTTTTCTAAAAAAACCGGACTAAATACTTTATCTTTAGCCGACTTGTAGAAATCTTGCATCATCTCTTTTCCTTTTTTAAAATATTGCTGCTTATGTTTTTCATCCAAATACCAATCATCAATCCAGTTGTTGGTATAAAACGCTTCTATCTCTTTAAAACTAACTAATTGTCCAAGCGGCTTGGGCGCGCTTGATTTTTCCGTTACAAACAAATCCCCCTGCGCCGCCGCTTGTCTATAAATTAACTGTACAAAAATTTTGTTCAGCGCCGAATGGATTGTTTTTCCAAAGCTGAAAAAATATTTGCCCGAAACCGGCACTTTCAAAATATACGCAAACCGATACTGCCAAGGACAGCTCTCGTAGGCCTTAAGCTGGGAAAAAGAAAACTTGACAATTTTACGCGCGCCTTCTACGCCGCCCATGGCGGCGGTCGTGCTGTCCATGGCAGCCGCACTAGTAGAAACCGTTTTGATTTCTTGTCCCGCTAAGCGGGATGATTTCTTGATTTTTTGAAGAATCCCAACCTCATGCAAAAACTGGCTCGGCTTTTTCGTCCGCGCCCCGCCGTAATCTTTTGCCGCCAAAAAATAAAGCCCGACTTTCGCCCGCGTGCAGGCGACATAAAAAAGCCGCCGCTCTTCCTGCAAATGCACGTCTCCCGACGGCGTAATCTCTTTTACTAATTTATCCGGCAGCTCAATTTGCTCCCGCCGCTCCCGCGTTGGAAATCTCTGTTCCACTAAATTAACAATAAAAACATAGCTAAACTCCAGCCCCTTCGCCGCGTGCGCCGTCATTACTTTAACTGTCTCCGGCCCCGCTTCAAAATCGGTCTGAAGCGCCCCTTGCTCCCCCGACTCAATTTCTAAATCCATCAGTTGCACAAATGCTCGCACCGACTTGCTGCCCACGCCCGCTTCAAACTCTGCAATTTTTTTATAAAACTGATTTAAATACCCAACAACCTCTTCGGCATTTTCTATCTCGGTAATTTTTTTAAGATACCCCGACTCTTCCAAAAACGCTAACACGATTTCCGATACGTCTTTTTCCCTCGCCATCGCGGTGTGCTTTTCAAGGAGCGCTAAAACTTTTTTAATTTTCTCGGTAACCGCCGCCGAAATTTCCGGCAAAGTCTCTATCTGCAAACAAACCTGATACAGCGACCGCGCCCTTCGTCCCGCCCAATAATTTAAATTAACTAACTCGCGCTGGGCAATTTCAAAAATCGGCAAACTTAAAATCCGGTACATTGCCGGACTCTCGTGATAATTATCTAATAGCTTTAAATACGCTAAAATATCCAACACTACCTTTTTTTGGTACAGCCCGCGCGACGCTAAAAATTGATACGGAATTTTTGCTTTTGCCAATCCAAAATTGAATAAATCCGCCTGGCTGTTTGCCCGCACCAAAATCGCAAAATCCGACCAGCTCGCCTCTTTATCTTTTTCTTTTAATTCCAAAATTTTTGCAATCACCGCCTTCATCTCCTCTTCCTGCGTTTCCACCGGAAATAATTTTATTTCCCCGTGGCAATCGTTTTGCGCCAACAGCCGTTTTGATAATTTTGATCCCTGCTCGGCTAATTTGACTTCTAATCGCTCCGGATTATTAAGCTGGATAAAATGATAGGCCAAATCCAAAATATTTTGACACGACCGATAATTCTTTATTAGAAAAACCTGCTTTAATTTAGGATAATCATTTTTAAATTGCAACACGTTGCTAATAGAGGCGCCCCTAAATTTATAGACACTTTGATCATCGTCGCCCGTGACCGTCAAATTATTAGCCGGTGCCGCCAGCAATTTTATCAGTTCATATTGCGCCCAATTCGTATCCTGAAACTCATCAACTAAAATATATTTAAACTTCGCCCGATACTGGGCGAGTAACTTTGGCCGCTGTTGAAACAGCCGCAAGCAATAAACAATCAAATCCCCAAAATCCATCGCGTTATTTTTAAATAACAGCTGTTGATACGTATGATACGCGTCCGCGACCTCTCGCAATTTTTTTAACTCCTGCGTTGTCAACTCTTTAAGCTCCGCCGCCGATAACTTCTTCCGCTCGTCTTC
>CAYHQU010000077.1:0-4891 GCA_964358955.1 uncultured Gammaproteobacteria bacterium
AAAATATAAACAAAACAGTTCGTGAAAATCAGTGTAAATATCAGTCCCGCTAAGCGGGATCAGTGTCTTTTACAAAGTAAACAGAGGAGAGAACCTAAAATCCCAGGTTAAGTGGATTATAAAAGCGATTGTGAAATCTCTCCTTACAAACCAAGAAGGTATTTCCCAACCGCTTTTTTCATTAGCCGAATTTCTCCCCCTTAGATAAGGGGGAGATTAAGAGGGGGTCTGACATCTCTATTTACAAACCACAACGCTGATGGTGATAGGTTTCTATCTATCACCATCATCGTCGTTGTTTGTCTGGTTCTTTTTACCGGACTAGGTCCAAGGAGTAGCAAGTGTTCAAAAAGTACGATGTCATCATTACGGTGGCCGAACAGACGTCCACCATCTTTAGCCTGACGAAGGCTTGTGCGCATGTGACGCACAGTGCCGCCGCCATCGCCCTCAAGCTGTCGGGGGCAAAAGACTGGGATGTGCGCACCGTGACGCATGTCCGCAAGTCTATGGAGATCCGGGTATCGACTCCCGATGATGCCATGGCCAAAATCATGGCCACCACCTTCAATGAACCCGACGAACCCGACGTCATGTGAGCATCGCGCAACCCGGGGAAGAGAGAGCAACTTGCTCAATTCTCTTCCCCTCCAACCCAAGTCCGTAAAAAAATTATGGATTTAGATTGGAGAATGTTTTTTACACCCGCATCGAGCAACCGAAAAGTAGACTTCACCTCCTTATCTAAGGAGGGGAATATGATGCCTTTACAAACCACAACGCTGATGGTGATAGGTTTCTATCTATCACCATCAACATTGTCGCTTGTACCTTAACCCCAACCGCCTGCCCGGCTGGATACTGTTCTTTCAAAGCCAAGAGGCAGGACTTGGCAAAAGGGGACTTATGGAAATAAAGGTATCTTATCAGAAAGCGGCGCGGACCTTCCGGCGCTTGGCCGGAAAGTCCCTTGTCGCCGGTGAGAACCGGTGGCAAGACGGCGAGAACGTCGTCGTCATCGTGGTGCCGGATGGCGCCACGAACTTCGACCTCGTCGACATGAATTATGATGTCGACTACGAAACCTCAGGCAAGATGGGAGGATAATACTCATCTTGCACCCGCTGGGGAAGCAGACAATCTGGCATAGCCAGACTGCTTCCCCTCCAACCCAAGTCCATAATAAAAATTATGGATTTAGATTGGAAAAAGTTCTTTACATTTTCTCCCAAACAAAAAAATCCCGCTCTTGCGGGACTAAAAAATGGCATAATCAACCGGCTATCTAATCTGCTTTTTTACAACGAAATTAAAAATCTCCTGAAAAAAATCCTTAACCTTCTTTGACAAATATTTATCCTGCTTAACTAACATCGGCTGCAAACTTTCTAACATATCTGCCAACCGATTTATCTTTGCGAGTAAAAGCGTCGGTTCAATCCCAACCCCAAACTTTTTTTCAACCAGCTTAACTAATTTAAAAAAATCATATTTTGACCGACGAGTTAAATAATAATACAAATCATAAACATCCTTTGGCTCGTTCCGCTGATATGCCGATAAAATTTTATTTACCATTATGTCATTAACCGAATCAATTTTCAGCCCAAACTCTTTGACAATTTGTCTTTTATCAACCGCCCGAAATGGGAAAAAAACTAATTCCAGTTTAACAGTTTCCGCGCCTCGCTCTACCAGATAAAGCCGCCGATTCTGCTGCAGCCGCGTCGTCACTTTTTCCGCCTTAACCGCTTTTTTCAAATTATTAATAAAAATCAAATATTCGTCATCCAAAAATAAATCATCGCTAAAAAAATCTAAGTCAACTGACTTCCGATGTCCCCAAAAATAAGCTAAAGCCGTCCCGCCGGTCCAGTAGAATTTTCTGCTAAAATCATTTTGGCCAAAAAATTCTAAAACACCTTGCTGCAATTTTGACAACTTAACTTTATTCATTTTCTTGTAAATAATTTTTAATAAGCTGCTTCATTGACGCGTCAATTTTAAGTTTTGACAAATAGTTTTTCAAATCTGCTCGGCTAATCTCTGAAAAATCCCCAAACTGCAATTTACGCGAAAGATACCAAACCCTATTTTCCGGCTTTGACAAATCTGCTTGCCTTAAATCATAATCCCAAAAATATTTTGCTGTAATTTGTGACTTTCTCATATATTTATTTTAACATAAATAATTTTTTAAATCAACCAAATTTCCTTCTCCGAATTCATCTCTATTATGGAAACCAAGGATGAAAAGCACCAAAACTTTAATCATCACAAAAATCATAAATCATTCCTGATATTGCAGGTGAATTCAGAAAAGTAAATTGTACATTACATCCAGCGCCCCTGCCGCGCTGGTTTCCAAAAAAACAACTCCAAGCAGGCAGGACTTGGAAAAAAAGGAGGACAAATGGAGGAATACGTATTTCTCAGTCGGGCACTGGACAAAGGCGCGAAAATAATCCGCGCCTTCCGGCGGACAAACCGCCGCGGCAGCGAGCTGCGCCGCAGCGTGGCGGTCGTCCTGGACGGCATCGCCACCACCTACGTGAATGGCTATGCCGACGTCGGCTGGAACGACATCAAGCGCCGCGCCAAGGCGGACGGCGCCGAGATCCGCATCAAGCGGATCCGCGACCTCAAAGTCGCACTCGTCTGACCGGCACGTCCAGCAAAGCGATCGGAAGGAGCCAAGCCAAAATGCTTGTCTCCTTCCTTCACCCAAGCCCATTATAACCATAGTGGTCTTAGTTGAAAAAAGTTCTTTACATTTTCTCCAAACAAAAAAATCCCGCGCTTGCGGGACGGCAAAAAATATAAAAACTAAACCCGAATTCCAGTCCGTTTAATTTCTTGAACTAAAGAATTATAATTATCAGAAAATTCTCTGGGACTAAAACCAATTGGTTCAATCGCGTAATTTACATCCCGAATCACCCGCTTTGACCAAAGATACTGATTAGCCGAAACCGAATCTTTAAACTTTGGCGACACCACGCACAAATCAATATCGCTCCACTGCCGAATATTACCCTTCGCGTATGAACCAAACAAAAACACTGACTGGATTGGCAAGCCGTCAGCCCTTAACTGCTGTAAATAATTATCAATTTCTGACTTTACTTTTAACGATATTTTTTCACGAGGCATAAATGTAAATCTTTAGTAATATTCAAATATTTATTTACATAATTCCGGTTGCACTTTTTATAAAAAGAATCTTTGACAACATCATATCGCGCCGAAACATTAAACCCGGTAATAACTCGCAAATCTTTCAGCTGATTGTCATCAAGTTCTAATTTTGCTAAAACCGCCAGCCGCTCCAAATCATGAACAAACGGCGCCGCTTTCTTTACCCGTTTAACCACCAATCCTTTTAAAACTTTTTCTAAACACAAATGGCAAAAAAATAAACAAGCATCATAACGTTTGATCTTAAATAAACCCAAAGCTGTCTGGAAGTCCCGTTCTGCTGATTTTCTCCAAAAATTAATTTGTTTATTAATACTTTGCATATCTATTTAAATAGTAACATAAAAAAATAAAAAAATCAATCAAAAAAAACCGGTATCTTACATCGCATCGAGCAACCGAAATGGAAGAAACATCCCCTCTCCATTCCCCTTGAGGGGAAGGAGAGGGTTAGGATGAGGATAGGGTGAAAAACCTCCCCTCCATCTCGGTCGCTCGATGTCCGAGCGAACCAAAGCGGCCTGCCCGCTGGTAACTTCCGAAACAGTTCGCCAAATTCGGCAGGTGTTTGGCAAAAGATGGAGTGAAAAAAATGGAAGAACGCCCCCTGACTCTTAGCGAAGCGCTGACCCAAGGCGCGATTATCATTCGCACCTACCAGCGAAGGAATTTCCGGGGCGAAGCGCTTCGGCAAACCGTCGCTGTCATCGTCAACAACATCGCCATCACCTATGTCAACAATGAAGTTGACATGGACTGGGAGGAAGTTCAGCGCCTAGGAAAAAAGCAGCGCGCTGCCAGCCGCCACATTACCGGCCAAGGAGTAAAATGCTCCGAAGCCGCAACAATCTGATCCACCCCGGAAGGAGCCGAACAAAACGCTCGCGTCTCCTTCCTTCACCCAAGTCCATCATTTTTAATGACGGTCTTAGTTGAAAAAAATTGCACCTGAAAATTTTCTCCCCACAAAATTCGTTATCCATTATACATAATACACTTGATAGCGAGCTTTGTTGGGAGAAAACATTTCTGTAATTTGGCCCAAGGCCAAGGAGTGAAGAATGCAAATGGATTTAATGCCAATTGACAAAAAGCAACTGGCATCTGCGATTTTTACCTTCACAGTCAGCGGGGTGGTCATAATCGCCCTAGTAGTCCTGTTTTCTTTTCTCTAACGTCCCAAAGGGTAAGGAGGAGGTATGTCTTGGCTCAAGGATGCGTGGCTCGGCCTGAAGGTCGTCGCGGCTGTCAACACAGTCGTGGCGGCGCTCTGGGCCCTCGGCGTGGATCACGTCGAGTCGGTGATGATGGCCATTTTCGTATCCATCATCATTCCGGCGACGCTGGCCCTGATCGGGGTCGGCGTCATCACTGCCCGTCTGCTAGGGCGGGCGGTCGCAAGGGTCTGCCGGACCCTCGCCTGGGAGGCCAGCGGCCTGGTCAACCGCGCTACGGTCTGACTGCGCCGCGCATCGGGGAGAATCGGCAAAGCCAAAAAACTTTGCCCTTCTCCCCAACTCATCCGAGTTCACTTTTATTCTGACTCTTATTAGAGGTTGAAAATCAACTTGAAATATTTCCAATTATTCAATAGAATTATCTAAAGTGAATTCAGATGAGGATATTCTTTTTACCCCGGCGCCCCTGCCGCGCTGGTTTCCACTGTAACTGTACCAAACAAGGCCGGTGTTTG
>CAYHQU010000078.1:0-4888 GCA_964358955.1 uncultured Gammaproteobacteria bacterium
AGCTGTTACGCTTTCTTTAAAGGATGGCTGCTTCTAAGCCAACCTCCTAGTTGTCAGAATCAAATCACCACTTTTAACACTTAGCAAAGATTTAGGGACCTTAGATGACGATCTGGGCTGTTTCCCTTTTGACTAACGGAGCTTGTCCCTCGTAGTCTGACTCCCAAACTTTGCAACATGGAATTCGGAGTTTGGTTGGAAGTAGTAGGATTTCTCCATCCACTCCCATTCAGTGCTCTACCTCCATGTTTACAGTTTAGGGCTAGCCCTATAGCTATTTCGAGGAGAACCAGCTATTACCAAGTTCGATTGGAATTTCTCCCCCAGCCACAGCTCATCCCATCGTTTTGCACAGCGAACGGGTTCGGGCCTCCCCCCGCTGTTACACGGGGTTCACCCTGGCTATGGCTAGCTCACCTGGTTTCGGGTTTTATACTCCACCTTTTTTGTCGCCCGATTAAGACTCGGTTTCCCTACGCCTCCGTCCTTACTGGACTTAGACTTAAGGTGGAACATAAACTCGTTGGCTCATTCTTCAATAGGCACGCCGTCATCCCGCTAAGCGGGACTCCGACTCTTTGTAAGTAACTGGTTTCAGATACTATTTCATCGCCCTCACCGGGCTGCTTTTCACCTTTCCCTCACGGTACTTGTTCACTATCGATCATAAAAAGTATTTAGTCTTAGCGCATAGTCGCGCCGGATTCCCACAGGATTTCACGGGTCCCGTGGTACTTAAGACAATCGCCGTAGATTTATAACCCTTTTCGCGTACAGGGCTATCACCTTCTTTGGCCTCGCTTTCCAGCGAAGTTCTACTAAGGAAGTTATATGGCTCTACTCTAATCTGCAAGGATTAGAAAACGCAATTATCTTACAACCTCACGCAAACATTACGGACTTGCATCCTTGGAGTATTATTAAGTTAGTTTCGAAAACTAACCTAACAATACATAGTCTACGAGATTTGGACTTGTCCCTGTTCGCTCGCCACTACTTAGGGAATGCCCAATGCTTCGCATTGGCGCGCTAAACTAAACGAAACTATACACTAAACTACGCTAAAATTTTTTCGCGTGATTTCGCGGTGCTCGCGAAGCGAGCAGGTTTCGCTTGGTTTCGCGATCCAGTGCGAAGCACTGGATTATTTTCTTTTCCTCTGGGTACTTAGATGTTTCAGTTCCCCAGGTGCCCTTCATACGCCTATGGATTCAGCGCATGATCTCCGAGATTTATTTCGGAGGGGTTTCCCCATTCGGACATCCCCGGCTTAATTGGTTGCTTGCCACCTCGCCGAGGCTTATCGCAGGCTGCTACGTCCTTCTTAGGCTTTTTATGTCGAGGCATCCTCCAGTTACTCTTGAGTTGCTATTTAATCACAAAAATTAGGCCCATTATTTTTAATAATGGATAATTTATACTAAGATGATTATTATTAATGCTCGTCACATTATATTTTTTCAATTGTCAAAGTGCTTTCAGTTCTTTCGTTAATTATTAGCTTCCAGAATTCAGCTGACCAGAACCGATCAGCTAAATTTTGAAAGTTAATTTTTCTCCCGCTTAGCGGGATCGCTGGCGTCCCGCTCGGCGGGACTTGCTGCGGGGGCGAAGGATGGAGTTACCCCAGCGCCAAAGCCCGCGAAAAACTTTATTGAAATAATTTGCACTTTACGGCGCGGAGTCGCCTTCGGCTTACGTTTTCAAAAATCATAATTAGTCAAATGGCTTGGCGCGGGGTTAATTTTTCTCCCGCTTAGCGGGAGAAAAATTAAAAAAACCGCTGGCCAAGCGGTTGGGGTAGCTCAAAAAAACAAGTCATTAGCCGCTTGGAAAAATAAATAGTAAGTTATTTTTTTCCATATGATTAGACGCTATATCTTAGTTATTGAGCTTAATATATTCAATAAAACCATTATACACGATAAAAATAATGTTGTCAATGGGGTAATTTAATTTGTTATTAAAGATGTCCAAAAATGGCTAATTTTACTATTTTTTTAGAGTAAAATTAATGAAAATAGATTGAATATAAACAATTTATCCGCAAATTATCCAAATATAATAAAGTTTGGTTATTTGTTGTTTTTTTCCGCTTCTTCTTTTTTAATTTCAGTTTTAATGTCTTTTTTTAACTGTATTTTTGCGACTTCAATCAACCGACTAATTTGAATGGTAATTAACACAATTAAAACCGTAATAACTAAAGCATAAATAAACATCGCAATCAGGTTATCATCGGGTTTGGGAAAAATTTTTATAAAAAGAGTTTTGATGGCGTCGTTCCAAGCCAAAGCGGCGACAAGTCCGAAGCCGGCAGTTACAAGTTGGGCAATTTTTTCCAAAATTTCAATTTTTAAAGATTTTTTTTGGTTACTGTCGGACATAAGTTTTAAATTATTAATAATTACTTTTTTAAAATTTCAGTAAAATAATTAAACAGGGCGACAGCGACAAAGCGATGGCCTTCATCGTTGAAATGACCATCGTGGTAGCGGCCGCGGAAGTTGTAAAGATATTGATTTTTGTTTTCGTCGTAGAATTTTTTAATTTCCGGCGTTAAATCAAAAAATAATAGATTATTTTTTTCAGCCACGTTTTTTAGAAAATTGTTCGGCTGGTCTAGATCCCAGACATAATTTTGCGCGGCCGGCAAATCTTTTTTTACGCCAGCCCACATTCCGGAGTCAACTTGTTCGGTTTGCGGCAGATAAAATAAAATAAATTTTGAGTTATTATTTTCAACTTGTTGGGCAAAAAAATTTATCAGCGCGGCGGTAAAATCGTATACTTGCCGGTGGGTTTCGGGCAGAGGGTTTTGAAAAATAAAAAAGCCGGGATGAATCCCGTCTTCGGGCGCGCCAAAAATACCGGCGGAATGAAGACCGAGCTTGACGGCGATTTTTTCCAACGTTGCGTTTTTGCGGACGAGCTGATCAAAATATTGGACGGAGCGGAAGGTCTGCAAAATTTTGTATTTTAAATCAGTTCGGTCCTGCTTAAAATTGGCATCGCTTTGGGCGATGTTTTCCCAGAGACCGCCGTCGGAGAATTTTTCTTTCTCACTGATATAATACTGGTTATTTTCAAAATCGTTCGGAAAGAAAAAAAGCGCGACATAGTCGGGGTTATATTTTTTAACATAATAATGATAGCGAAGCAATTCTTCAACTGTCCCCTGTCCGCCGATGCCGAAATTCATCACTTCAAAAGTAGTCGCATAATTTTCATTTAGCATTTGTTCCAGCAGATGGGCGAAGGTTTTTTCAAAATCAATTTGCACCGCTTCTAAAAAAGAATCGCCGAACAGAGCGATTCTGATGGTTGAGGTTGGTTTTTCAATATCATAATCGTTGCCAATAAATCCTTCGGCGTTGGTTTTAATATGCACTTGTTCCCCAGTTTCTTTGGCTTCCATCTGGCCGTCAAAGTTGCTTTGCAAAATGGTGTAGCCGCGGGCATCGGCGCGCGCGAGGCCCTTGTTTGGCCGGAGATTACGAGCAGGCGTCGCGACCCGAAAGGCAAGCTCAATTAGAAAAAAGCCGACGAGAAGACTTACAAAAAGAAGGGATAGATTTATTAAAAATTTTTTCATTCTTAATCCATCATAACTTAAAACGGTGATTTTTTCAAGAAAAGAGAAGGGACACATTCTTGTTCTTTCAAAAAAAGTGGGCACCCTCTTGCGAGAAGTGCCCATGTTACGTCCGAAGACGGGCAAGCGATCTGGCGATGTTTCGCCGAGCTTGCGCTTCGTACTTGTTACGAAAGAACTGCGTCGCGTAGATGTTCGGCCGGTCAAGAAACGACTTGAGTATTGCTGACCGTCCAGAAACAAACTGATCTTCGGGAACCCACTCGTATTCCTTGCAAACCTGCCGCTCGTATTCATCAAACTTATCCTCGGGCTGGCCGAGAATCGAAAGATCGATGTCCACGAAAAGTTGAGCGTCGGAATCGGTTGGAATCACCGAGTGCTTCGTTGCCATGATGAGATTTACTACTATCTGCCCGAAGTCATCAGACAGCGAAGCATTTCTCACCACCTCTAATGCGAGTGCCGCACTTTGTTCCTCGTTGTCATTGGCTTTGGTATCGTAAATTGCGTCGTGATACCAGAAAGCCAATTCTATAACGTCGGGAATGGTTGCGAGATGTCGGACCGGTCCGAACTCCTCGAGGCAGTGCCCGATGTGATCCAACGTATGGTACGTCCGGTGCGGCTCGGAATATCGCGCCGCCAGGTCAGTGAGGACCGCGTGAGCGTCTCCTTCTGCACCGAGCCGTTTCCATAGGATCAGCCAACGTTGTTCATATGCCATGGTCATCCCTCCAATTATAGCGGAATTTTGTAGATGACACGAGGATTCCAGGGCCCATCAGCAAATGGGCTCGCCGGTGGGTGTGCCCATGTCTTCTTCTGATTTTCCCAATTGGCTTTGGCCTTAGCGACCATTTCGTCCAACTTCGTCTTCGCCTCCGCAATTGCTTCTTCTTCGGTGGCTGCATCTAGGAGAACTTCTTTGTACTCGTCCGAGCCACTACCGAACTTGCCACTGCCGTAGGCATCATGGTAGTCATACACAAAATACCATCTTCCGCGATTCATTGTTTCTACCTCCCTTTCAATGTTCAAATTCCCACGATTCCCTCGTGGTGGGGACTATCCATTTACAATTCTGGACAATGCTTAATCTTAGTATAATTACAGGGAAAAGTCAACCTTGTAACACCTTGTAACAATCTTAACAAGAAAAGTCAAACCTGCGTGGGTGGGTCAAAAAAAACAGCCCGCGGCGGCGGGACTGCGACAAATGATAAAAAATTTAATAATGCCGGGGACAGGACTCGAACCTGCATGCCTTGCGGCACGTGCTCCTAAGGCACG
>CAYHQU010000079.1:0-1776 GCA_964358955.1 uncultured Gammaproteobacteria bacterium
CGCGTTATCAACTTGATGAGAATTAGGAATCGGAATAATGATTGTCGGCTTTTTAAGCGCGGCCAGCTCGGATAATGTTGACATGCCGGCGCGGGTAATTACTAAATCAGCGGCCGCGAAAGCATGTTTTAAATTATCAGTTATAAATTCATAAGGATGGTAGCAATCGTGTTTTGCGGTTTTTTCAGTTTTGGCGCGGCCAGTTTGATGAATAATTTGACAAAATTTCACCAACTCGGGCAGGGCTTTGAGCAGAAGTTCGTTAATGGCAAGGGCGCCGGTCCCGCCGCCAAGCACTAAAAGCGTTGGCACATCTATCTTAAGATGGAATAACTTCACTGCCTGATTTTTATCACCTTTGAGAATGTCAGCCCGCACTGGATTGCCAACCACCACGGTCTTTTTAGCCGGAAATCTTTTTGCAGATTTAGCAAATGTCACGGTGATAATTTTTGCAGCCGGTGCCATTAAAATATTTGCCAGGCCGGGACGGACATCCTGCTGGTGAATAATACTTGGCACCCGCAGCAGGAGGCCGGCCCAAACAAGAGGCACCGAGACAAAACCGCCGGCAGACAAAATCACCACCTGTTGCCGGTTGGTCTCTTTTACCCCGTCGAATGACTGGGGCTGACCAACAGGCCGTATCAATCTCACCAGCACCCAAAACGCCTGCGCCATTGCTGCCGGCAGCAAAATAATGTCCAGCAAATTTCGCCACGAAAAATACCGCCGCCACTTAACCGCCAAGATCGGCCTAAATTCAATTCCATAGCTTTCCACTAATTTTTTCTCCGGGCCGGTTTTTGTGCCCAGCCATAAAAATTCCAGCGCGGGGGTCTGTTTTTTTAGCTCTTCATAAATTGCAATTAACGGCGTTACCGAACCAAGCGTGCCGCCGCCGGAGAGAATTATTTTCATATACGAATGGTGCGATGCTAATATACTAATGCATGCTAATGATACGAATGGATACGAATACTATGAATTTTTGCTAATTTTAGCGATTTTTTAATTATTGCTATTGACAAAATTTTTTATATTTGCTATGCTTTAATATAATTCCTATCCGCATGGGTAGGTCGCTCCGCAAGGGGGTCAGGTGGTCAGAATCCTGCCACAACCCAGGATTCACAGCACATTAAGAAGGAGGTGCCGTATGGCACGCCAAGATGCAGAGCTCACAATTGACCACGGACCATCGAAGCTCGATCTGATGCTCTCCCTGTTTGACACCGACATGGGCGTAAGAACCGTGGGGTTTAATGTCGGTGGACAGTTCGTGCAAGACGATATGCTCGGCTGGTACGAGGTTCAGATCATCTCCGCAAGGAGACGGCATCCCAGCGCGACCATCTGGGAGATTGAGGGAATCGTCGAGACGAAACGCGGGAAGGAGCGAGTCTCAATCTACTACCAGAGCGATACCCGCAAAGGTAGGATGAGATTCGAAACGGGGCTTAGAATACATGGCATCATGGAGACGCCCGACGATGCCAAGAGGGCAAAAGCTCTCATGATAGTCATCAAGAAGATAATCGCCATGTATCAAAACAGCCATAGCGGCAACCTGAACGAAGAGATCTTCATACTCTTTGAGAAGGCGAAGAGCGTCCACTACGCCGGGGGTCGCGACTCTCTGGACGAAGCAATCAAAAATATTTAGTGGTGCACGAGAACGACCGGCGTGTTGATCTGATGCATCTTGCTGTCATTTCTTGCCGTTAAGTCAGGCAACACTCCCGCCACTCACAATACGTGAGTCGGCGGGTTTTT
>CAYHQU010000079.1:1876-4723 GCA_964358955.1 uncultured Gammaproteobacteria bacterium
CCGTTAAGTCAGGCAACACTCCCGCCACTCACAATACGTGAGTCGGCGGGTTTTTTTATTGTCTAATTTGGGATAATGGTAAATATGTAATGCTAAAAATTGCATTCTGTGAGATAATATAGCCATAATTCATAACTAATTTAAAACGTGATTGCAAATAAAAGTAATAATTTATTCAAATACGATTATTTACCAGTAATAAACTTAGAATATTTTTGCGGAAAACACCGATTAAATGAATAACAAAGCTAAAAATGATTGATGAGATTCTATCAAAATAGCATTACATATTTACCATTATGCCTCTAATTTGCACTAACTTAAATTTCTTACACTATGATAATCCACATTATCAAAGTATAAACACAAATTTAAAAATGTACTAACTTTAGCAATGTAAAGCGCTAAAGTAATAACTTAAGCGATTTCCTTTTTTATTTTTTCAGCGGCGATTTTTCCGGCTTGATAGCCGATTTTTATTAGCTCATCGGCGCGGTGGAATTCGGAGCGGCCGAAGCTTTCAACATCGGGGCGAATCAATATATCATACCGCGTTTTCTTTAAATTGTCCAGCGCCACGCCGTTAACAACGGAATTATAACTGGTCATAATAATATCAAAAATATTATATGATTCATTTTTTTGCCGGGCCTCGTTTTGCGAGTTGATTAAGCCACGGATCCAGCGGTTGATTTTAGACGGCTCGCCTTTTTTTAGCCGGTCCACTTGTTCGTTCCAAAAGCCCAGCTTGTTGTTAATTTTTTGGAGGCGCAGTTTTGTCAGGCGGCCGACTTTGATGAGCGGGTGATCTTTTTGGGCGCGGGTTTCAACCGCGATGACATAGTCGGCGCCCAGGTCATACAACACTTTTGTCGGTAGATGGTTGACTAAGCCGCCGTCAATTAAATTTTTAGAGCCGCAGACAGTTGGCGAAAATAAGCCGGGGATGCAGCAGGAGGCCATGACGGCTGACGTTAGACTGCCGTCTTTTATAATTACTTCTTTTAGAGTATCGGCCTCGGTGGCGATAATCGCAACTGGGATTTTTGCGTCTTTAAAATCTTTTTTTAAAGTTATTAGATCAATAATTTCTTTTATTTTTACGCCTTTAAAAAGGCCGAGGCCAAAGACCATAAAATCGGCGGCGGCAAAAAGCTGGCGGCGGCGGACTTTGGCGGCGTGATTTTTTAGAAAATCAAAATTATCAGCGGCGTAGGCGGCGGCGACAATCGCGCCGCTGCTTGAACCGGAGATAAAACTGATGGGGATTTTCGCGTCGTCCAGCGCCTCAAGGACGCCGAGATGCGCGGCGGCCCGAGCGCCGCCGCCGCCGAGGGCAATGCCGATTTTTTTCATAATTTTTTTATTGTCATCCCGATACGGGTCGCTTGCAAATGCTAACTACTGACTATTAACATATAGCTTAACAGTAAAAAATCCATATTTGGGACATTGCTTGCCGTTCGCCTGAAAAAATCCTTGATGTATCTACGGATACACAGGGCAGTTTTTTCAGGCTCCACGGCGGCGCACTGCCCTCAAATCTGAAATTTTTCCTTATTAACTTATATGTTAATAGCCAGTAATGGTGATGATTATATTTTAGGTTCTTGTAAATTAAAATCACTCGCGTAGTGAGGGATCCCGAGGCCTCTAATTTTGTTTTGAAATATTAAGTAATAGACCGGCGGCGGCAAGACTGGCGGCAAGAGCGGTTCCGCCGAAAGAAATGAAAGGCAGGGGGATGCCGGTTAGCGGCGCCAGGCCGGAGATGACGGCAATATTTAAGCAGGCCTGAAAACTTAACCAGCCGATAATTCCGGCAGCGATGTATTTTCCGTATTCATCAGTCGCAAGTTTGGCGATTTTAAAACCGCGATACATTAAAAATGCAAATAAAAAAATAACTAAGACAACAATGATGAAGCCAAGCTCTTCGGCGATAATCGCAAAAATTGAATCGCCAATGACTTCGGGCAGGTAGGCGAATTTTTGTTCGGAGTTACCATAGCCGCGGCCGAAAAGTCCGCCGGAGCCGATTGCCAGCAGGGCCTGATTTATTTGGTAGCCGATGCCTTGGGGGTCGGCGGCGGGATTAATATAGGATAAAAATCGATTTAACAAATAATTTTTTTTAAAAGCTAAAATTATGACAGCGGCCAGGCCGGACAGCCCAAGCCAGCCAAGGTGCGACAGCTTGGCGCCGGCGGTATAAAAAATAATTATTGAGGCGGCGACAAAGACAAGCATTGTTCCTAAATCCGGCTGGGCTAAAACTAAGGCGCAGACAGCGCCGAGGTAAAAGACAAAAGGAATAAAGCCGTAACTAAAATCATAAATTTTATCTTTGCCTTTTCTAAAACACCAGCCGGCTAAAAATATGGCAAAGGTCAGCTTGGCAAACTCGGACGGCTGGAAAGAAAAGCCGAAAATATCAATCCAGCTTTTGGCGGTTCCAAATTTCGCGCCAAGCCCGGGAATAAAAACCGATGCTAATAAAATTATTGTCAATATCAACCAAAAAAAATTAAAGCGCAGCCAGAGGCGGTAATTTATTAAATAAAAAAATAAAAACAAAACTATACCGGGCAGGAGGCCGAATAAAATTTGATGGACGACAATATGATAAGTATTTTCCCATCTTTGATACGAATAGACGCTTGAGGCCGAGGCCAAAGCGACAAGACCGAATAAAACAATAATGCCGAGGATAATTAAAAAAATATAATCGGGTTTGCCGCCTTTGTTAAAGCGATGGCGCAGATTTTGGAGAATGTGGAGTTTCATTTTTTGGGCTTATTTTAGTTAAATATAGAATTTTTCGACAAAATTTTTAGGATGTGCTAT
>CAYHQU010000080.1:0-4667 GCA_964358955.1 uncultured Gammaproteobacteria bacterium
CAGGCATAGAGTGGTGGACAGCTACATCGCGGCGCGGCAAGAGTATGATTTAAATATAGATAATTATAAAGCGGCAAGCAGGTATTCGGATGAAGCGACGGTTGAAAATTTGCTGGATGAAACCTATGAGACGGTTAAGATAATCGCGGAAAATATTAAGCAGACAATTCATTTGGTTGATCTGTATAAAGATTTGATGACGCAGCATAATAAACAGATTGCGTCGGGAGCCATTAACCATGAGAGCAGTTTAGACGGTTTTACGGGAACGACAAACAGCCAGCTGACCAGTTTGCTTGCAAAAAGGAGCAATATAAAAAACAGCCGCGATAGTATTGTCAATTATGAAAGAAGCATTGAGGAAAAAACAGCGAAACTTCAGGATTTGCAGAGCGGGCCGGACGAGTTAGATTTGCGGTCGCAGAATTTAACGATTGAACAAAGACAAAACGCGCTGCGGGACGCAAAAAATAAGTTAGCCGATTATACGCTTAGGGCGCCGTTTGACGGGACGATTGTAAATTTAGATGCGTACACGGGGCAGACAGTATCGTCGGCGGCGGTTGGGGTTTTAATGACAAACCAAAAAATCGCCGAGATTACTTTAAACGAAATTGACGCGGCGCAAGTTAAAGTCGGACAGAAGGCGACATTAAGTTTTGACGCGGTTTCGGATTTAACAATTACGGGCGAGGTTGTTGAGGTTGACTCTGTCGGGACGGTAACGCAGGGGGTTGTCAGCTACGGAATCAAGGTCGCGTTTGACGTTCAGGACGAACGGATTAAGCCGGGGATGAGCGCCGTAGTGCAGATTATTACGGATTCAAAACAAAACGCGCTGATGGCGCCGGTGGCGGCGGTAAAAAGTTCGGCGACTGGAAGTTATGTGGAAATTTTAAAAAATGGTGCGCCAGCGCGGCAGACGGTAACAACTGGAATTAGCAATGACACCATGATTGAAATTGTTGATGGGCTGCAGGAAGGCGATGAAGTGGTGACACAGACGGTTACGAGCGGCGGCAGCGCTTCGGCGGCCAGCGCAAACTCGCGGCAAGGCGGGCAAGCGGCTTTTGGGGGAGGAATGATGAGGGTGATGAGGTAATGAGCATGTAGCATGTAACATGTAGCATGTAACAAAAAGATGATTAGATGTGAAAATATTACGAAAATTTATAAGACGGGGGAGACAGAGCTGCCGGTTTTGAAGGAAGTGAGTTTTGCCATTAAGCGGGGCGAGTTTGTGGCGATTATCGGGCCGTCGGGTTCGGGGAAATCAACGTTGATGCATATTTTAGGAGTGCTGGACCGGCCGTCTTTAGGAAAATATTTTTTGGACGGGCGGGATGTTTCGGAATTATCAAAAGACGAGCTGGCGGAAGTGCGGTCGCAGAAAATTGGGTTTGTGTTTCAATCATTTAATTTATTGTCGCGGGCGACAGTGTTACGCAATGTGATGCTGCCGCTTATTTATGATAATCATACGGCTAAAAGTGAACGTCGTCAAAAAGCCGAAGCCGCTTTGCTGGCAGTGGGGCTAGAGAAGGAGCGCTGGCATCATTTATCAAATCAGCTCTCCGGCGGGCAGATGCAGCGCGTGGCAATTGCCCGGGCATTAGTTAACGAACCGGATTTAATTTTAGCTGATGAGCCAACGGGAAATTTAGACTCCAAGACCGGCGATATTGTGTTAGAGACATTTAAAAAATTAAATAAAGAAAAAGGACATACGATTATTTTAATTACGCATGAGCGGTACGTGGCGCAACACGCGGACCGGATGATTGAGATACGCGATGGAAAAATCGTGTCTGACAGCAAAAGCACAGAAGTGGCTAATGGAATGAAGGTGAAGTAAAGCGATTGTTTCATTGTTAAATTGTTAAATTGTTTTATTGTTAAACTTATGAAACTATCTGATTTGTTTGAGGAGACATATTTTGCGTTATCGGCCAATAAGTCCCGGTCGGCTTTGACGATTTTAGGAATTGTGATTGGAATCGGGTCGGTGATCGCGATGGTATCAATCGGACAGGGAGCGACGGCAGATATTGAAGCGAACATTGAATCGCTGGGTTCAAATTTATTAGTGGTGATGCCGGGGTCGCAGAATCAGGTCGGGTCGGTGGTGCGGGGCGGATTTGGGTCGGCGACAACTCTAACTTTGGATGATGCAAAAGTAATTTCCAGCGAAATTTCGGGACTGTCAGCAGTGGCGTCGACGGTATCGGCCAGAAAGCAGGTTAAAACAACAAAGGGAGTAAATACGAATACCAGCCTTTACGGCGTTGACGCGGCGTACGCAACAGTTAAAAACATAGAGATGGAGGCGGGCAGTTTTGTTGCGGATAGTCAAGTTGAACGGGTGGCGAAAGTCGCAGTGTTGGGGCCGACGGTCAGAGATGATTTATTTGGCGAGGACGCCGAAGTGGTTGGCCAAAAAATTAGAATTGAAAATTTAGAATTTACAATCATCGGCGTGACGGCCAGTAAAGGCGGCACCGGCTTTGGCAGCGCTGATGAGCTAATTTACATTCCCATTTCAACGGCACAGCAGTATTATACCGGCGGCGATTCGGTCAGCAATATTAACATCGCGGTTGCCAACAAAAATAATATGAGCGCGGCGCAACTGCAAATTACCGAGCTGCTTTTAGCGCGGCATAATATTGCCGATGCGACGAATGCGGATTTTACAATTATCAATCAGGCGGATATAATAAATACGATGTCGTCGGTGACCGGCACTTTAACATTACTGCTTGGAGCAATTGCCGGAATTTCACTTTTAGTCGGGGGGATCGGGATTATGAATATGATGCTGACGACGGTAACAGAGCGGACAAGAGAGATTGGCATGCGAAAATATTTGGGGGAGAAAAACAAAGATATTTCTGCGCAGTTTTTAGTTTAGTATGTAGCGATGACTTTTATCGGCGGGATAATCGGGGTGATTTCCGGCTGGGCGGCGGCGACTTTAATTACAAAATTTTCCGGGACAACGACTTTGGTTTCAAGTTTTTCAGTGGCGTTGGCGTTTGGGGTGTCGGCGGGAATAGGAATTGTGTTTGGGTATTATCCGGCAAAACGCGCAGCAAGATTAGATCCAATTGAAGCATTGAGATATGAATAACCGTTTTTTCACCCTATCCTCTCCCTAGCCCTCTCCTTCCCCTCAAGGGGAATGGAGAGGGAATAAAAATTAGATCCGATTGAAGCGTTGCGGTATGAGTAATCACAAAAACACAAAAACACTCGGCTTCGCCTCAAAACACAAAAACACGAAAATACAAATTGTTTTATTGTTAAATTGTTAAATTGTTTCTGCGTTTTCGTGCTTTCGTGTTTCTGTGTTTTTGTGTTTTCCGTGTTTTTGTGTTTTATGTTTTAATGATAAATTTTATGAAAAAGAATTATTTAGTTTTAATTTTATTGGCCGGGGGGTTGATGCTGGCCGGGTGCGCAAACAGTAATCAGCAGGGAAATCAAAATGCAAATACGTCCGGACAACAAGAGCGGGGAGAGGTGCGCGGGGTGATGTTTAGTGGTGATAATTTTTCAGAGGCAGCAATAACGGATTTAATAGTAGGTTTGCGGGTGATGGTTTTTGGAACAGAAAATTCGGATAAAAGCGTGACGGCGGACAGGATTATTATTGGAGACAGCAAGACGGATTTTGATGAAATGTTCAGGCGGCCGACGACGACTTTGGAAGGCGAGTCGGGCGCAGAAGCAGGAACGCGGGTTTCAGTAACGCCACCGGCGAATATGCCCGAGGAGATGCGGCAAAATATGGAGAGATTTCAAAATATGCCAGAAGAAGAGCGGGCGCAATTTAGGGAACAAATGGCGCAGCAAGGCGGCGGAGCGGCGATGCAGCGGCGGGCTGTAGGCGGTTTAGGCGGAGGAGCGCAGAGAGTTGCCGGAGAAATTTTAAGCATAGAAGACGGGACAATAATTATCAAACTAGAAGATGGCGGCTCGCGGCTGATTTTTGTGACGGAGAAGACGGCGGTGTTGAAGATGAGGGAATAAATGTAATGCTAATAGACTAATGCATGCGAATGATACGAATGGATACGAATACGATTTGATTGATTGTTCGATTGTTCGATTGCTCCATTGTTAAATCTAAATTTTTTGCAATGACTGGAGAACAAAAAATGCAAAATAAAACTGACGCGGAGCTGGTAGCGTTTTCGTTACAAAACCAGGAGAATTTTTTGCATATTATGAAAAGATATGAAGGAAGGCTGTTAAATTATATTCGGCGGATTTCGGGAGTTAATTTGCAGGACGCCGAAGATATTTTGCAGGGCGTTTTTATAAAAGTTTATATCAATTTAGCCGGTTATGATAGAAATTTAAAATTTTCCAGCTGGATTTATCGGATTACCAGAAACGAGGTAATTTCTGATTTTAGAAAAAGGAAGGCAAGACCGAAGATTGTTTGGGATGTTAATTCGGAAATTTTGCATAACATAATGGCGGAGTTTGATTTAGAGCGGCAGATTAACAATGAGATAAATAATGAGCTAATTTTTCAGGTTTTAGATAAATTGGACGAGAAGTATAAAGAAGTTTTGGTTTTAAAATTTTTTGAAGAGAAAAGCTACGAAGAAATTTCCGATATTATAAAAAAACCGATGGGAACGGTTGGGACTTTGATT
>CAYHQU010000081.1:0-2092 GCA_964358955.1 uncultured Gammaproteobacteria bacterium
TATGCTTAATAATAAAAAAATCCTCGTCACCGGCGCCACCGGCTTTATTGGTTCAAATCTGGTCCGGCGGCTTGTTGCCGAAAATCACGAAGTCCATATTTTTTCCCGCCAAACTTCAAACCGCTGGCGGCTGGCTGGCTTGCTAAATAAAATAAACGATCATCTTGTTGATATTAATGATAAAGAAAAAGTGCGCCTGACTGTCCAAGAAATAAAACCCGATATAATTTTTCATCTGGCAACTTTTAGTTTTTTCCGCGGCATTGATTTTAGCCAGTCGGAAGAAGAAATAATTAAGACCAATTTATTTAGTACCATGAATTTAATTAATGCTTGCGGCAGCTGCAAATACGATGCTTTTATCAATACTGGCACTTCGTCAGAATATGGACCCTGCCTTGCGCCAATGAAAGAGAATCAAATTTGCCGGCCGCAAACGGCGTATGCGGTTTCAAAATGCGCAACCGTAAAATATATTTATTGCTATGTTAAAAATAATAATAAACCGATTATTACCATCAGGCCATTTTCTCCCTTTGGACTTTTTGATGATATAAAAAGAATGATTCCTGAAGTTATTATTAATGCCCTGCAAAACAAGCCTATAACCGTGAAGAACCCGACTGCGGTTAGAGATTATATTTATATTGACGATTTAGTTGACGCCTACCTGAAAACTGCCGAGCTTGCCGGTCAGCATCAAGGCGAAGTTTTTAATGTGGGTTCGGGCGTCCAACATACTATTAAAGAAGTCGCTGAAAAAATTGTAAGCATTGCTGGCTCGCAAAGTATAATTAATATTGATCCCCAGCCGTTAAATCTGAATGAATCGCCGGTCTGGCAGGCCGATATTTCAAAAGTTAAGCAAGCGTTAAACTGGCAGCCAAAATATAATTTTGAGGATGGGCTAGTAAAAACTATTGATTGGTTTAAAAATAATTTATCTTTATACCAAAAAAATGACGGAAAATAATTTAAAATTTTCTTTAGCGGCGGAAAAGTTAACCGGTAGCCCGATGTTTAAATTGCTAGCGAAAGCGCAAGAGTTAGAAGCGCGGGGCAAAAAAATTTTGCATTTTGAAATTGGTGATACTGATTTTACGCCCCCCGCGCATATTATTGAAGCGGCAGTGTCGGCCCTGCGAGCTGGGGATACCCATTATGTGAATTCATCGGGCCTGCCGGAGTTGCGCGATGCGATCTGTGATTTTACGGCTAAAGAGTTGGGTTTTCGGCCGGCTCAAGCGCAGGTGGTGGTAGCTCCGGCGATTTCAGTTATTTATTTTATTGCCAGAGGGTTGGTTAATCCGGGGGAAGAAGTGCTGGTCCCGGATCCGGGTTTTGCTTCTTATTTATCCGCTTTTGATTTTATTGGGGTAAGGGGAGTGGGGGTGCCGCTTTTAGAAAAAAATGAATTTCGGCTGAATCCCGACGATGTGTTAAGTAAAATTACCGACAAAACGCGGCTGATAATTATTAACTCCCCAAATAATCCGACCGGAGCGGTAATGAAAAAAGAAGAAATTGAGACCGTGGCAAAAATTGCCGCTGAAAAAAACATTTACCTGCTTACTGATGAAACCTACGGTAAGATGACTTATGATTATCCGCATTATTCACCAGCGGTTTTTGATGGTTGCCGGCGCAATACGATTATTTTAAATAGTTTTTCCAAGGTTTATGCCATGGCCGGTTTTCGGTTGGGCTGGGCCATCTCTCCGCCGGCTATTGCCGAAAAAATGGGCTTGATGATTCAGACGGTTTTTTCCGCCGTGCCGCCATTTATCCAGCGCGCCGGGATCACCGCAATAACTGGCGATCAGTCGCAAATTTTGGCGATGCTTGATACTTACAAAAAACGGCGCGATGCGATTGTCGCCGGTCTAAATAGTTTGCCAGGCATTCGCTGCGTTATGCCCCAAGGCGCTTTTTACGCGTTTCCGAATATTACCGGCACTGGTATGACAAGTAGCGAATTTGCAAATTTTGCTTTAGAAAAAGCCGGAGTGGCGCTTTTGCCCGGCACTAATTTTGGCGAGCATGGGGAAGGGTATGCGCGGTTAAGCTACGCGACGCCGGTGGAAAATATTAA
>CAYHQU010000081.1:2192-4562 GCA_964358955.1 uncultured Gammaproteobacteria bacterium
TTCATCCCCGGCCAAACTTTAATTCCCGCCTCGGGAAAAAGTTTTGGCGCCGAAGAAATGATTGCCATGACCAAAGCCGTCCTTCAGGGTTGGTGGACCGAAGGAGATTTTGCCGCGGAGTTTGAAAAAAAATTTGCCAGTTACATTGGCCTAAAACATTGTGTCACGACTAATTCCGGCTCTTCTGCCAACTTGCTTGCCGTCTCGGCCTTAACTTCATTTCGCCTCGCCGAAAAAAAATTAAATCCTGGTGATGAAGTAATAACCATTGCTGCCAATTTTCCCACTACCATCAATCCAATTATTATCAATAAACTTATCCCGGTTTTTATTGATGTTGATATTGCTACTTTAAATCCCGACATCAAACAAATAAAAGCGGCCATCTCGCCCAAGACCCGCGCTGTTTTTTTGCCCGGCAATATGGGCAATGTAACTGATCTGGCCGCTCTTCGCGAGATTTGCAATAAGCAAAATATTTACCTTATTGAAGATATCTGCGATACTTTAGGAACTGAAATTGATGGCAAAAAAGCCGGCAGTTTTGGCGATCTTTCTACCTTTAGTTTTTATGCTGGTCATCATATGACAATGGGCGAAGGCGGCGCTGTCTGTACCAGCGACGACCTATTAGCTCGCGCTGTTCGTTCAATGCGCGACTGGGGGCGCGACTGTCAATGTAAAACCGGCCACGACAATACCTGCTGCCAGCGCTTTAAATGGCAATTAGGCGACCTTCCCTACGGCTATGACCACAAATTTATTTTTTCTGATTTTGGTTATAACTTGCGCCTCACCGATATCCAAGCCGCCCTTGGTCTGGTCCAACTGGAAAAACTTGATAAGTTTACCGAAATCCGCCGGGAAAACTTTAAATACCTTTACACTAATCTTAAACAATACGAAAAATATTTTATCTTGCCCGGCCGAACAAAAAATTCAAACCCGAGCTGGTTTGGCTTCTGGCTGACTATCCGACCAGACGCGCCCTTTAGTCGCAATGAAATAATTGAATTTTTGGAAAATAAAAAAATTACCACCCGCCTGATCATTTGCGGCAATGTTATTAAACAACCCTACTTTAAAAATTACAATTTTAATTATCGCCTTGTCGGCAATCTAAAAAATACCGACATAATTATGAACAATTCATTTTTTGTCGGGCTGTATCAGGCGCTTGGCAAACCGCAGTTAGATTTTATTATTAAATCATTTAATGAATTTTTTAAAAAATATGAAAAATAAAAAATCAAAAATTTGTATCGCAACCGTAACTTGGGCGCGTAATTTATCAGAAAAAAAAATAATTTTAAAAACTTTAAAAATGTTAAGCGAACTTGGCTATCCGATCGTTGTCGCTGATGAACGTAATGCCGCCACTCCTCTTACTGCCGATCTAAAAAAAATTAAAAATGTTAAAGTTTTTACCGCCTCCGGTTTTGATAAAAAAGCGAAATTAAGCTTAAGCCGGGCGGCCGCAATTAGTGATTATATTTTTTGGATTGAAGCGGATAAATTTGAATTTGCCAAAAATCACGCTAAAAATTTTATTAATCATTATCTAAAAAATCCTTGCGGCACGCTTTTGCCCGGCCGCTCTGCGTCAAGTTTTTTCCAATATCCAAAATTTCAGCAAACGTTGGAAAAATTTCTTTTTTATATCACCGCCGAGCTGCTTAGTAAACCGCTTTTAGATGTCTGCTATGGCCCGCGAATATTTCCCAGCGTGCTTGTTGAATTTTTATCCCATCTGAAACGTGATATTGGTTTTGGCTTCCAGGCCTATCTTTTAGCTATTAATTCGCGGTTGAATCTGCCAGTCAACCAAATTAATTATAAAATTAGCCCGCCCCCCGATATTCAATCGGCCAATGTTATTAAGTTATATCGTCTTCAACAAGCCCAAGATTGGATTGAAGGATTAAATCAAGGCCTTGGCGTCAATAAAAATTTAATTAATTGCTGCTGATTGCTTATGATTAAAACTAAATGCGCTATTTGCGGCGCTGAAAATAATGCTTTAGAACTTTATCCCGCTCGCCTGCCGAATTTAGCTGAAAATTCTACCGCGTTTGATCCGCGGCGGGAACGCGATTACTATCATTACCAAATAGTAAAATGCAGCCAATGCGGCTTAGTCCGTTCGGATCCGATTTTTGAGCCGGAGCGGCTGGAAAAATTTTATTTAGACAGCAAATTCAATTACAGCGATGAGTCCGACATTAAGCCGTTGAACAAAACTTATGTTCGTTATTTGCGGGAAATGATAACTGATTATCATCTGTCGCGCGGAGCGATTTTAGACATTGGTTGCGGCAATGGCTTTTTTTTGCAGGCAGCCAAGGAGCTGGGCTTTGGCAAGGTGGCGGG
>CAYHQU010000082.1:0-4514 GCA_964358955.1 uncultured Gammaproteobacteria bacterium
TATATTTATGCCGCGAGGATTAAGTAAAAATCAAAGAAAATTGCTGGTTTTATTATTTAGTGGAGTCTGTTTTGGCTGTGCTTATACCCCGCAAATGCAGCTAAGAGTTATTCGTGAAACAAAAAAAGCTTTAGAGCAAATTAATAATGAATTTAAAAAACAATCATTCAACAGCGCTATTAATAGCTTGCATCGATCAAAATTAATTACTATTAAAAAACAAGCTGGAAAAACTGGAAAAATTATATTAACAAAAAAAGGTCAACAGGCAGCTATTTTTGAAAAAGCCATAAAAGATAATAAAAAAATAAAAAAATGGGACGGCAAATGGCGGATAGTAATATTTGATATCCCGGAAGAAATCAGAGAAGTTAGAGATTTTTTCCGTTCTAATCTGAAATTATTTAATTTTACGGAACTACAGCGCAGTGTTTTTGTCAGCCCCTACGACAGTAAAAAAGAAGTCAAATATCTTGCTGACTTGCACAATGTTAACAAATATATCAAATTTATTGTCGCCGAAAGTATTCAAAATGATAAAGCAATAAAAAAATTGTATAATATAAAATAATATGATACTCACGATCGTGAGTATCATATATAAGTTGATTTATTATAAAAAATATGCGCATCGCCATCGACGCCCGCATGTACGGACCAAAAATTACCGGTATTGGAAATTATGTCAAATACCTAACTGACGCTATTTTTAAAATTGACCAACAAAACGAATATATTATTTTTCTAAATGAACCCGACTTTACCGACTTCCAGCCGCCAAGCGCCCGTGTCAAAAAAATAAAAGTAAATACTCATTGGTACAACTGGCGCGAACAAATAATACTCGGCTTAAAATACAACCGTATGGCCAAAAAATATAATATTGATCTCTTCCATTTTCCCCAGTTTAACGTCCCGCTTACTTTCCGCAAAAACTTTGTTGTTACCATCCACGACATCACCCCAAAATTTTTCCCCGGTCCAAAAGTAAAAAAATCCCTCGTCCGTAAATTCGCCTACAACCTAGTTTTTAATAATGCCATCAAAAAAGCAAAAACTATAATTACCGTCTCAAACCAGACTAAAAACGACATTGTTAAATATTTTAAAGTTAATCCCGCCAAAATTCAGGTTGTGTATAATGGGTTGATAACTTCTTTCCGAAAAGTGCAAAATTATGTTATAATAAATGAGCTAAAAAACAAATATCAGCTCAAAAAACCTTTCATTTTTTATACCGGCGTCTGGCGCGACCACAAAAATATCCCCGGCCTGATAGCCGCCTTTGAATTATTAAAAAATGATTATAATTTAGATATTCAGCTGGTTTTAGGCGGAAATAGCGAAAACCAAGACCCGAAAATAAAACCCCTGCTGAAAAAATTAAACGACCCTGATATTATTATTCCCGGCTTTATCCCCGAAAACGAGTTATCCACATTTTACACTGCCGCCTCCATAACCGTTATTCCGTCATTTTGCGAGGGCTTCGGGATGATCGCAACCGAATCAATCGCCTGTGAGACTCCGGTTGCCGCCTCGGAGACAACCAGCATCCCGGAAATTCTCGGCCAAGGCGCGCTCTACTTTAATCCCCAAAATCCAGCGGGCATTGCCGCTGTAATTGTAAAAATTTTAAAAAACGAGTCCCTCCAAAACGAACTTGTCGCCAAGGCAAAACTCGCAATTAAAAAATTTTCTTGGCAAACCTGCGCCGCCGAAACGCTTTCAATTTATAACTCCGCGTAAATCGGCGTTATTATCTGCGTCTATCTGCTTCTACTCATTATCCATAAATAATGCCTTGAAATATTATTAAAAAAAATCAGCTGGTCTAATATGGCTAAAGAAATAAAAACAAAAAAAACCAAAAAAAATATCGGCAAGGAAAAAATTGACCTTTTTGACGCTGCCGGCCAACTCAACCCCAACCTCGTTAATTTTTCCGCTGAAACCGAAAAATTATTTGAAATTGAAGCTGACAGAAAATCAAAGTTGTCTTTAAATTTAAAACCGGAAGACGCCTCGTCAAAAAAAGAAGTTTTTATTGAAAATTTAAAAGAATTAACAATTGTAAATTTAGCCGAAATAATCTTAAGTCCGCTCTTTTTTATTTTTAAAAAACTGCGCGCCAACTATAATAATGAGGCTAAAAATTTAGCCGACCCGTTTTCTGAAAAAAAGACTCGCCCGCGCGGCCTTGCCGGCTTTATTATTTTTTGCCTGCTTTTTATTTTGCCTTTAAATTTATTTTTTTACTACGAAAACATAACTAATATAAAATCATCAATTGAATTCCAGTCCAACGAAGCGATATTAGCTTTAAAAAATGGCCAAAATCTTATCACGACCCTAAATCTAAGTCAAGCCGCCGATAATTTTAATCAAGCCAAAAATAATTTTCAGCAAATTATTGATGAATTTAATAATTTAGACCTGCTGACTAAAAATCTAATAAACATTAATCCATCGCGAAAAATTGCGACTGAAGCCAGTCTAACTCTAATTGATGCTGGTAAAAATTTAGCGGAAATCGGACAGATAGTTGCCGACAGCGGCAATGATATTTTAAACAATTCCGGACTCCTTTATGACGGCTGGCAGGAAAAAATTATTTATCGTCTCGCAAAAATGGACGAAGCGCTCTCTTTGACTTTGCCGAAAATTGCCGCCGCTAAAACAAAATTATCCGAAATAAATCTATCGGACATTCCCGCCGAGTACCGCGACAAAATAAAACAGGCCCAAAACGCCTTGCCGACGCTTGAATCAAGCCTTATCGGAGTTGCCGAAATTAACGAAGCGCTGCTAACCGCGATTGGCCATTATCAATGGCAGCGCTATTTATTAATTTTTGAAAATAATAATGAAATGCGCGCGACCGGCGGCTTTATGGGTAGTTTTGCTATTGTTGACATTGACCGCGGTAAAATAAAAAATATTGAAATTCCCGGCGGCGGAACTTACGACCTGCAGGGTAGTCTAACCGCGCTTCTTTCCTCGCCCGAACCGCTTCATCTGATAAATCCGACCTGGGAGCTCCAAGATTCAAATTGGTGGCCGGACTTTCCAACCTCCGCCAAAAAAATTGCCTGGTTTTTAGAACATTCCCAAGGCCCATCTGTTGACGGCGTTATCGCCCTAACCCCGTCGGTTATTGAAAAAATGCTTGAAATTACCGGGCCAATTCAAATGCCTGAATATGACCGTGTTATAACCGCTCAAAATCTTGTCGCCGAAACGCAAAAAATTGTTGAACTTGAATATGATAAAACTGCCAATCGTCCGAAGCAATTTATCGCCGACCTAACGCCTCTTTTATTAGAAAAAATCTTTAATTTAGGCCAAGACGAAATGCCAAAAATTCTGCAAATTCTTGCCGATTCGCTGGCTGAAAAAAACTTACTAATTTACTCTAAGTCCGAAAATATTCAAACAATTCTTGCGTCATTAAATTGGTCGGGCGAATTTAAGCCCGAACAAAATTCCGATTATTTGGCGGTAATAAATACAAATATCGGCGGCGGAAAAACCGATAATGCGATTAATCAAAACATTACCCACCAAATTGGAATAAACGCCGACGGAAAAATTTTTGACACCTTAACTATTGATAGAATTCATACCGGCTCCAAAGATGATCTTTTTACCGGCGTCCAAAATAATGATTATATTAGAATTTATGTTCCGCGGGGGAGTCGGCTGATTTCCGCCTCGGGCTTTGACGAGCTAGCCGCAAATTTATTTGCGCCAGCGCCGTCATTATATAAAACTGATTCCTATCTGTCTGAAATTGAAACTGATAAAATTAAAGATTCTGAAACAAATACCGATATCTATAATGAAAATAATCTAACTGTTTTCGGCAACTGGATAACCGTCAAGCCCGGCGAACAAAAAACAATAACTTTAAAATATGAGCTTCCGTTTGTCTTTAACAATAAAAATTTTAAAATAAAAGTTCAAAAACAAGCCGGCGCGAACAATGTCCGTTATGGTCTTATTTTAAATAATTCTACCGCCCAAAAAATAATCTCAATTAACCCAAACAATAATTTTCAAGCCGCGATTAATGTTAATAATGCGTCATTCACCGATATCTTAAATACTGATAAATATTTTGAAGTTAATTTTGACTAATTGCCACCTGTTGGCGTCTTTCACCCCGATGTGTCCCGTCGAATGACTGGGGTCGAATGACTGGGGCTCACCAACACGCCCGTCTTATCCGTCTTATAAGACTTATAGGTCCTCGTCCTCTCCCCATCCCGCCGCATCTCCGACCTATCCACGCCGGTTCGTGTTAATCAGTGTAAATATCAGTGTCAATCAGTGTTTTGACATTCTCCGCCCTATCCGTCCTCTCCGTCTTATCCGTCTCTTAAAATCATTTTTCTGCGCTCTTAAATCAATATGAAGCCAAAAAAAGACCAACCTGAAAAAATAGAAAAAACTCCGGAAATTATAAATTCTGATGAAAAAAAATCCAAGGAAGCCAAAAATATAAAAGTTGA
>CAYHQU010000083.1:0-4417 GCA_964358955.1 uncultured Gammaproteobacteria bacterium
TTTGCAATTTTAATTGTTTTTTTGTTTTTCTCATCTTTGACAAGCGATAAGATGACCCCGCCGCCGCGGGGTCATCCCGAGCGAGCGGAGCGAGCCGAGGGATCCCCTGGCTTACAGAATAATTTCTAAATTATTTTAATTGACCCCTGCCTAACCGACAGGCAGGTAATTAATCTAAAAAAATCCCAATAAAAAATTTTCAATTTTACAATTTTTAATTTCCATTCAATTTCTCAATTTTTAATTTTTAAGCTAATTATTTAGAAGTTAAAAATTAAATCATTAAAAATTGAAAATTAAAAATTGAAAATTAATCCTTTGGGATTTGGTGAATTAGGTAAATTTGGAATTTAGCCAACCACTTCCTTCACCAACCGACTCACCTTCTCCCCATCGGCCTGGCCGTCAACTTGCTTCATAACGGCGCCCATTAATTTGCCAAAATCTGACGGACTGGCGGCGTTAAGCTTTTTGGCGGTCTCGGCAATAATTTTTTTCAGTTCAGTTTCGCTAAGTTCTTGGGGCAGATATTTTTGAATGATTTGGATGTCAGCGGCTTCTTTGGCAACAAGATCAGGACGTTCGCCCTGATGATAAAGATCAATCGCATCCTGACATTTTTTTATTTCGCCGCGCATAATTTTTAGGACATCAATTTCCGTCAACTCATCGGGGCGCTTGGCGATTTCGGCGTTTTTGATGGCGGACTTAAGGCCGCGCAATGCTAAAAGTTCAGCCTCTTGTTTGCTTTTAAGAGCCTGAATAAAGTCGCTTTCTATTTGCTGAATAAGTTCCATGATAAAAGTGAAAAATGTTTATGGACACCATTCTTATTGTCATTGCGAGGAGCGATCCCGCTAAGCGGGAGAGCGACGAAGCAATCTCGATCCCGCTAAGCGGGATCGCTGAGCGCTCCGCTCTTGTAGGATTATCCTACGAGAGCAGTGTCCGTTGCGCCCCCGTCGGCGCACGGGGGCGAGATTGCCACGCCCTTCCCCTCGGCGCGGCTCGGGGTCGGGCTCGCAATGACAAAAAGGAAAGATTTGCCGAAAAAATTATCGGCGCCGACCGCGAAAATCTTCTTCGGGCAGTTTGCCAATTTTTTTCAGGTATTCTTTTTCTTCTTTGATTTCCAGGCGCCTGATCGCGCTGGCACGCCGAAGATTCCGGCTTTTTTCACGTTCAAAATATTGGACTTTGCGCGAACGAATTAATTTTCCGGTTTGCTGCAATTTTTTATGAAAGCGGCGCAGCAAACTCTCAAAACTTTCTCCCCTTTTCCGTTTAACTTCCGCCACGTAAATACACCTCCTTTGGTGTGGGTTATGATTTAATAATTTTAGATTGCAAATTATAATCTATTAGTTTGGTAATTTAATTTAATCACGGAATTAACACTGAAACAGATTAGAATACAGAAATATCATAAAATAACTATATTCATTTATAACAATAACACAATTATTTAAATAAATCAAATAATAGAATGTGTATAAAATAACATAATATCTGGTTGGGTGTCAATGGGTAAAAAACATTCTTGACAAAATCTATTTTTTAATTTATTATAATAAAAATGTTCTTTTCAATTGTACGGTAACAAGAAGGAGGGTGGCTATGGAATTGCTTAAAAACGGGAAATTCCATCGGTGTTTACGAGAAGCGGCTAAGATTGTTGTTATAGAAGGACACGAAGCTGGTTTTTTTGTTTGTCAAAGTAAGTCTGGCGCTATTTTTATTGGGGACGTGTTTGAGGGTAATCAAGAAGAATTATTTATTTTGCTGGAAAATGAGATTATAGAACAAATTGATGCTAATAGAGGTAGTTTTTTAAATATTGGCTCAATGCATTTTCACGTTGATCCCGAAGAGGCAGTAGTTCCGTCCACCCAAGATTTCCAGATGATGGGCTTAGGTCCAGGCAATATTGAAATAATCGGAGCAGTTGACAAACCGCTTGGAAAAAAGAGGAAAATATGCGAAGTCAGATTATTAGTAATTCATAGAACAGAGACAACATTCTATAGCTCTGGTGAAGATGCGGTAGAAGAAATTGGTAGGTCGGGGCTTGATACTGCGCCGAAATATAAGCAAGTTATAATTAATTCTATTCTGGCGGATCATGGTTTTGGCATCTCATTTTATACCAGACGAATTTGTTTACCGTAAATCAGGTATCACAGTAGACATTTTACCGTGATACCTTTTTTATTTTTTAAAAATTAAAATCGTTAAAAACTTTGCTGCCTGCTGGTGTCTCTGGCCTGGCGGGAGATAGACTCGCCAACAGATAAAGTTACCGTATTACGTAATTAAAAAATCCGCTTCGGCGGATTTCCAGCTATCAATTTGTTCCAATATTCACGCTCTTGCGCGGCAAAGGGGAATTACCAATTGCTACTTACACCGCCTTGCCGAGCTTCTTTTTAATTTCAGCAACGATTTTTTGCTGGTCAACAACTTCTTGGACGCCGCTTTCCATGTCGCGAATTAAAGCCGTGCCGTCAAGGACTTCTTTTTGGCCGATGATTAAAACATAGCGGACTTTGAGGCGGTTGGCAATTTCAAGCTGGGCGGTCAGATTGTCTTTAGTAAAACTTTCAGCGACGTCAAGACCGGCGGAGCGAAGTTTTTCAAATAATTTTAGAGCGCGGATTTTTGCCTGATTGCCGATTTGCGCTAAAAAGATTTCCGGGGCTTTTTCTTTTTTGGGTTCAATTTTGGCGTCGCGTAAAGCGGCAATTATCCGTTCAACGCCGGCGGCAAAACCAAAAGCGGGTGTTGGAGCGCCGCCAAGCAATTTTACCAGCTCGTCATAGCGGCCGCCGGCGGCAAGCGCCGACTGGGCGCCGGCCTCGGTTTCTTCCGGCCAAATTTCAAAAACAGTGCGAGTATAATAATCAAGGCCGCGGACAATGCGCGTATTAACAATATACCTAACTTCAAGACCGTCAAGATATTCAAGGACAGACATGAGATGATTTTTACAGGTCTCGTCAAGAAAATCTAAAATCTGCGGCGCAGTAGCAATGACTGGCGCGCAAGTTGGCTGTTTGCAGTCAAGAAGGCGAAGCGGATTTTTCAGCAGGCGTTTTTTACAATCGTCGCACAGATAGCGGCGTTTGCTTTTGTAGTAGTTAAGCAGCTCTTCAAGATAAATTTTGCGGCAGTCGGCGCAGCCCAAGCTGTTTATTTGGACGGAGATATTTTTTAGGCCGAGCTGGACTAAGAGATTATAAATCAAGGCGATTATTTGGGCGTCAAGCACCGGCTTGTCGGTTCCAAGCGCCTCAACACCAAGCTGATAAAACTGGCGCTGGCGGCCGGCCTGCGGACGTTCACGGCGGAACATCGGACCAAAATAAAATAATTTTACGGGCTGGGGCCAACTCATCATGCCGTGTTCAATGTAGGCGCGCACGATTGACGCGGTCGCCTCGGGCCGAAGAGCAACATTGAGGCCGCTGGAGTCCTGAAAGCTAAACATTTCTTTAGAGACGATGTCGGTTTGTTTGCCGACCGAACGGGTAAAAAGTTGGGTTTCCTCAAGAATCGGCAGGTCAATTTTAGAAAAACCAAAAGCGCGGGCGAGTTTTACAAATTTTGTATAAATAAACGACCAGTAGAGCTGGCTTGAAGGCAAAATGTCTTTAAAGCCTTTAAGCAACTGCGGCGTAAAATCAGCGCCTTTTTGTTTTTTGACCGGAATGATATTAGATTGTGATTTTTTAGGACGAGGCATGGGTATTAAGTTAAAAGTCAAAAGTTAAAAGTTAAAAGTTTCCGCCGAAGGCGTTGTACCTGCCATTAGAAGTAGTTGTGGAAAAAGATAAAATTAATAATATAAATATTTAATACTTTATACTCAACTTTTAACTTTGGATTTTGGACTTTTGACTATTCAACTAAATTAATCAGTCAGATATTATTGACTATAATCTGGCGGCTCTAAAAATAACCCAACTTTGTCTAAAGGCCAGCCGCGAAATATTACTTTGCCGATTAAATATTTTCTTTGCACGGGGCCAAAAAAGCGGGAGTCTAGACTTTCGGTTCGGTTGTCGCCCATTAGATAATATTCATCGGCGGCAAGTTCAACTGAAAGCTGCCCGGTATTTTTTGCCTCTGGGCTTAAATAGCTTTCATTAAGTTCCAGACCGTTGGGATAATTTTCGTTATAGACAATAATTTTTTCGCCCTGAATTTCCAGTTTTTCGCCCGGCAGGCCGATGACGCGTTTAATAAAATATTCGCGCGGGTTTAAGGGATAGCGAAAAACGACAACTTGTCCGCGTTCAGGATGTTTAAAGCGATAAGTCAGCTCATCAATAATTAAATATTGATGGTCTTCAAAGTTCGGCTCCATGGAGGCGCCTTTAACGTAGAAGGGCTGGATTAAAAAATAGCGGACGGGAAT
>CAYHQU010000084.1:0-4274 GCA_964358955.1 uncultured Gammaproteobacteria bacterium
TAAACCGCACCACCCACAAAGAGAAAAAACATAAATTTTAGTCTAATTCAACAATAATTTTTTAAAAAAGATGATTGCTTTTTTTCAAAATCAGCTATACACCCGTAGTGCCAAAATTTATTTTTATACTTTTTTACATCGGTTTCTCCAATAATAACACCCACGCCCGGAATAACCGTGACACACTCTCTAAATGGTTCATTGCAAAAATTACAATAAATAAACGCGTCAACTAATTTATCCGCCTCTTCTTCGCTTACTGATTGAATTTTTTTGTAATTACCCTTCATATAAAAATGTTGCTTTCTAAGCTTACAATCTCATAAGTTTTAGTATGCCATTCCGATAACTGTTCATAACCAAGAAATTTAACTCTTTTTTTAATTGCAATAAATGCATTCAACGAAATTTTATATTCGTATTCCTTTTTTCTTACATCATCGGCAACAATAAAATACTCTACAAAAAAATCTTGTAATTCCAAAAATTTCAAAAGAGAATTTTGTATATCTGTTGAATGTTCAACTTCAAACAGCCAACAAGGCATCTTTCTTGGATTAAACCAGGAAACATCAATTGTCTTTGCCTTTTGAACAATATGATCATAGCTAAATTTATAAAATTCTTTTATTGAAGCTAAATCCCCTAATTTTTTACCCAGAAAATTTTTATTTTTGTCTTGACTGGGAATAAAAGTTTGATAGTTTTTGAGATTTCCAATTTCAATAAGAAGTCCTTGATAATATGCGTGGTTTAATTCTTTTTTCTCCGACTCCGCTATCTCTTGAGTTGGCAGTACATTAAAAGGTAGTTTTTCTTTAAAACTTTTCAAAGCCCAAAGCCCTGGTTTTATCTTAAAGAAAAATCTTTCATCTTGGACAATACGACGAATGCTTGCAAAAGGAGTTTTTGTTTTCCATTCAACGTCAGGCACTTTCAAAACTTCTTGATTGAGATAACCAAGCGTTGCAAAGCCCCCATTTTGCTCCATTATTTGTATAACTGCTTGATATTGCTTCATAAATGAAATTCAAAATCTTTTTTTAAACCATTACTAACATCCCATTGCCCTTTATCAACGCTTACCATTTTGCCATTCTGACAGGTAAATCCACCATTTGATAATAAATATGGCGGATCGGCAAAAATCATATCTACTGAATTTTCTTGCATTTCATTTAAAAAATCTAAACAACTTACTAAATATAAAGTAAAATTTGATTGTGAAAAATATGGTTTAAACATTTAGCCTCCCTTCTATTTAATTTTCTCACTTTTTAATATAAAAGTCAAAGATCCAACTAAAAAACTCGGCTCTAAACTTAGAGCCGAGTTTTTGTAATAAGCTAACCTTTACGGCTGTAAAATATCTTCCGTCCTGCCGTCAATAGAAATGATCACCTCTTTAACTGATTCAAATTGTTTTAATGTCTCGGTAATTTGCGCCCTAATTGCCGTCACGCGGCAGGAGCCGCCGACGGTCTCTTCAAGCTCCTGGCTAAAATCCGCTTTTGCCGCCCCATTTTCAATTGTCAAACTTTGGATTTTTACTCCTGAATTTATAGTCGTCACATATCCCGCCTGCTTTTCGGCCTCGGTCGCTCCTTTTAATAATTCTTCCAACGCTGCCCTTCCAGTCGCCGCTGTTTTCGGAATTTGTCTCTCTACTGCCTCAACTTCGCTACAATCATAGTTCGGCGCGCCTCCAGTCTTCTCGGTTCCAAAATAAACTTTTACGGTCATAAAATCCTGAATAAATTTAACTGGTATCCTTAGCTCATCGTCATGTTCCGGCAGCCCCGACGGATTATCTTTCTGTAAAATCAGCTCGCCGGCCGCACTCGTGGTCGTTGCAAACGCTAACGTCGCTTCAAACGGCACAAAGCTTTCTGTCATCCAGTCCCCCGTTGTCTGCGCAATCGTCTGTCCTAAAACTTTTCCTTCAGCGTCAACTAATTTAACCGGAAACGACGCTTCAAAAAACCAAAATCCTCGCGCCTCGCCCGAAACCACTAACGGACTTTTAATTTCTTGCCCCGGCAATAAATTATTTACCTTGATTAAATCCGACTTATCATAAATCTTATTATCTCCGCAGCCGCCTTGAGGCATCGCGGCGCGTGGATTTCCATGTTTTACCCAAGCATTATTTACGCAAATCCAAGCATCTTCATCGCCTCCCCCGAAAAATCGGATAAATAAAATTCCAACGGCTAAAATGATTAAAACTACTCCAGCTAAAATTACTTTTTTCATATCTTTTATGTTAATAATAAACCGTCTTGCGTTACCAGTTACACGTTACAAGCTCCTAATTCTTTTATAAATAATCTCCGCTCCTAAAAAAATTACTGCCGCCAAGATAATAACTAAAACAACCGCCGCCAAAATTACTAACTCATTATATTTAATGCCTGCCCGCAAATATGGAATTTTTTCGGCCAGCAAGCTAAACGCCTTGTTGTACTTTGGCGTCAAATCGCCGGCAGCTTCCGGAAACTCGTCTTTTATCTCTTGAATAATTCTCGCATTAATCTCTTTCATATACTTCCTTCCCGCCTCATCTTGCGCTGTAAAAGTAATCTCTGATAACTCCGGTGCAATTTCTAAAAATTCCGCCTTTGCCCAAAGTATCCGCGCCTCTGCCCTATCCCAAGAAATTGACAAAAAAGGAACATCATCGCGGTTTATATAAATTTTCTTTCTAAAATCATTAATTGTTAAAATTGGTTTTAATTCTTTAAAATCAACTTTGAGCGGGGATGCCGCCTGCCTGAACAAATCCCGCTCCGACCGCTTAACAATTCCTAAAACCGGATTTTTATCATCCTCATCATTAACCTGTTTATGATATTTGACTTCAAAATGATAATCCATACTTTGCAATTCGCCGTCAGAAACAGAAACATTACCAATTTCAATTTGCATTAAATCATTGCCGCCCAATTCTTTTTCAGCAGCTGTAATATTCAATTTCACCGCATGCCTAATGCTTGAATTTTTATCCAAAAGCTTTAATTCTCTCGTGTCAAAATATGTGTCGGTAAAATATTCATCAGCAAAACTTGAATTAAAATAAGGGTCAAATTTTTTCAGGTGTTCTTTATCTTCAACATAATTTTTATACAAAAAATCCCAAACCTTGTCTTGAAGTTCAATCGGCACCAAAAGTTTTTCTTCTTCTTCAATTCTTAATCTCTCGGCTAAATTTACAGCCTGCGCCCCCGCCAAAACCGGCAAAGATAAAATTAACAATATTAAATAAATAATTACACTTCTTTTCATAAAAAATAAAAAAGTCAACAATTTAACAATATTCGTATCTATTAGTATCATTCGCATGTCCCCCTTCGGGGGATCGCTCGCAGGGTGACATTCGTATATTAGCATCGCACTTTCCTAAATCTTAATTCTTGAAAACAAATAACTGCCGATAAATAAAAAAAATATTGCCGCCAAACTTAAAACCAAAAAATCAACGCCAAGCCCAAAGTGCGCGCTTGCCGCTAAAGACCCGCGCAGGCCGTCAATGCCGTAAGACAACGGATTTACCCTAACAATTCCCCCGATAATTTTTCCCAGCCCGTCAAGCGGAAACAGCGCCCCTGACAGAAAAAATATCGGCATAATTATAAAATTCATAATTAGTTGAAACCCCTGCATATCCTGCAACACGGATGCAATCGCCGTCCCAAGCGCCGTAAAAAGCAACGCCATCAAAAACATAAAAACTACCGCTATCGGAATCATTAAAATATTTTCTTCTCTAAATCCGGCAAAATATGAAATTATTAAAATAATTATTCCCTGCGCTGTCGCCACCGTCGCCCCGCCTAAAGTCCGCCCAGCAATAATCTGCAGGCGCGGCACCGGCGCAACCAACATCTCTTTTAGAAAACCAAATTGCCGGTCCCAAATAATTTCAATTCCCGAAAATAATGCCGTAAATAAAATTCCCATCGCCATTATTCCCGGCGCTAAAAACTGAATATAATTCCCTTGCCCGGCTTTTTGAAAAATCGGTCCAAATCCAAATCCAAACGCCAGCAAAAACAACAGCGGCTGCCCGAGCGACCCGACAATTCTTGCCTTTGACCGCAAGTATCTTTTTATTTGTCTTAACCAAATTATATAAATTGTATCCATATTGGGACTGTTGCCGAATAGTCATCTACTGCAATTTCCATATTTTGGCCAGAATTTTTTCAAAATTTTTTGGCTTAGCTTACAGCTAGGCCGCAAAATTTATTCAAAAATTCTGCCACAAAATCTGA
>CAYHQU010000085.1:0-4202 GCA_964358955.1 uncultured Gammaproteobacteria bacterium
CGCCGGTTGAAAATTATCAGGCAAGCTTTGTCGGCGTTGCGCCGGAGAGTATAATTTTAGTTACCGGCGAGCTAAAAAATTTAACAATCACTTTTAAAAATATCGGGGCGACAAGCTGGGTTAAAGATCGGGTTTGGCTTGAAGCCGATGGGATGGAGGGAAAATTTTATTTTAGCGAGGGGTCGGTTTCGCAAGGACAGGAGGCAACTTTCAACGTTGATTATCGGGCAGGCGGAAAAGTTGGGCTACAACAACAAAATTTTAGCTTGGTTTATTTAAAAGACGGGGTAAAACAAAACTTGGGAACGATTGGAAAGTTTATCTTAATTAAGGCCGGGACGACAAGCGAGATTTTGTCACACAACTTGCCGGTGGCGGTTAGAAATAACTGGAAGCCGATTCAAATCACAATGAAAATTAAAAACACATCAACAGACGAAATTTGGCTTTCGCGAAAAACGGCATTAGAAATTTACAACAGCGATTTCGCCGCCAGCCCATTTTACGATAAAAATGATTGGGTAAGAGAAGAAGTGGCGGCCGTGCCGATTAATAAAACAAAAATTTTGCCGGGCGAGACGGGCGAGTTTCAATTTACTTTAAAAGTTAAGGGGCTGGCGCCGGGCACTTACATTTTAAAATTTAGCTTAAAATTATTAGACAAAGAAAAAGACGTGCTTTTAGACGGACTGGAAGTTTGGGAAAAACAGATTAGGGTTGACGGATGACAACATGTAACATGTAGCAGGAAACACGGAACATTTAACAGCGGGCAATTGACACAAAACACCAGCGTTGGGGCTGGTGTTTTTAATTGGGATTGATGATAGAAATCCGATTTCGGGTACCCGAAATCGGATTTCAGAGTGCTAAAATCGGGTACCCGAAATCGGATTTCAGAGTGCTAAAATATTTCCTGATAGGGCATATTCAATACGCCCCTGCAAAAATTAATACTGCCTCAAAGTCGCGGCGATAAGATATTCAACCGGGGCGTAGTTGTCGGTTAGCAGGGGGTATTGGGAAAAATCAATTGTTTCAGTGTTGATTAAGCGGTTTGGCAGGGTGGTAAAAAAATCGCCGGCGGGGAGTTTAGCGGTTTTAAAATCAATAATTTTATCAGAATTATAACCGACAAAAATAAAGTTTTGGGGGCGGGTTGATGTCGGAGAGCTGACGGCAAAAAAATAACTGTTGGCAAAGACCGAGGCAAAAGTTTTCATTTCCGAATAAAGAAAAGACGGCGGCGGCGTATTGGCGCTGCCGATAATATTCACAATGTAAACGCCGTTTTCGGATAACTTTGATTTAACTGAATTAAAAAATTCTTGGGTTGTAAAATGGACGGGAATTGAGAAATGAAAGACATCGCCAAAAATTATATCATAACGATTTTTACTGTCATGAAGGAAGCGGCGGCCGTCTTTTAAATAATTTTTGAGGCGCGGACTGTCGGGAACATTAAAATATTGTTTAGCCAGTTCAAATAAATTTGGTTCAATTTCGGAAACATCAATTTGGGCGGCCGGCAACGCTTTAAAATAGGCCTTGGGCACGGTATAGGCGCCGCCGCCAAGCACCAAAATATTTTTGGCGTCAGGGCTAAATATCTGATACAAATCATAATATTTTGAATATTCAAAAACTAAATCGTCAGAGTCCAAAAACATGGCGGTTGAAAAAGAGCGGTCCTGAAAAAGATAACGAGTTCGGTGGCCGGCCTCAACGCCGTCGGCGATAACAATTCTTTCATAGACGCCGTCTTGGTAATAGATCAGGTCGCGGTTAACGGAAAGACGGGTAAAAATTGAGGCGGACAAAAAAACAGCAAAACAAAAAATTGTTAAAGTTAAAGTAATTTTTTTATCAAGACGAGAGGCGAATAAACCAACGGCGCCGAGAATAATTAGGATTAATCCGGTTGAAAGAATAATATTACTGATGCCAAAATTAGGAATTAATAAAAAGCCGGCCGAAAGACTGCCGGAAATACTGCCAAGAGTTGACCAGAAAAAAACTTCGCCGGAAATACTGCCGATTCCAGTTTCGGGCCGACTGTGTTCAAGCAGTTTTATCGCATATGGCGATAGGGTGCCGAGAAAAAAAGCGGGAGCTAAAAATAAAATTAAAGAAGTAATAAGCGGGCCGTTGACTAGCGACAGACGATAACCAAGGAGGGGCAAAAATTTAATAATTAAAATTTGCAAGATAAAAACAGTAATGCCGCTTAATAAAATAATACTGTAAAACCAAACAAGGGTCGGTTTTTTATCGGCAAGTTTTCCGCCGAGATAATAGCCTAAAGACAGAGCGGCCAGAATCACGGTAATGACGCTGGAATAACTATAAATCGTATTGCCAAAATACGGCGAGAGGATGCGGGTCGCGACGAGCTCAATTATCAGGACGCAGGCGCCGGTAATAAAAACGGTTGCAAGCAGGAGGATTTTTTTTAATTTTTGCATTTTGGTTTTTGGTTATTAAAATAATAAATTTTTTATGAAGGGGAACAAAGCGTCGGCAATTATTATATTTTTGAGTCGGTGATGCTGACGCGCAGAAAGAGCATCGCCGATATGACAAACAGCATGGCAAAAATGGAATTGACAACAAATACACCGATCACGCCCGCCTCGCCTTGCCTGCCCGACCGAAACTCTTGAGTGAAGGCGGGAACCGGAGCGGAAAGCCTGCCCCGTAGTGTCCCGCTAAGCGGGACTACTACTGGGGGACGATTTCAAGTTTTTCTTTGAGAATCAGCCCAAAGCGACAATACACCCAAGGCTAAAAATAGAATCACCTCTATCCAATTTTGTTTTTGGAATGCCCCAAAAAGCGCTGTTCCAAAAAAGATTATGAACACCGTCAGATTAACAAATTTATATTTCCCCATATTCATATATTAATGATTTTATTCTTTGGCGGCAAATTTTCTAAATCAAAAATTAATAATCTGCTTGATTGCGTCTTCAAGTTCTTTGGGGACATCCGTTCCGATGCGATAAATTTTTCCGTTCTTCATAGTTATCTCAACCGCGTCAAAGCCGGAAACATTGAAAATCCACATATGGGGCCAGAGCCATAATCGTATTCCCCAGCCATAATACCAGTGATTTTTTACAGATTTTGCCGATGCTATTTCGTTAAGCGGAAATTTTTTCCGAAAAATGCCATAGCCAAATTTTATTCGTAAGTAATCTTCATCGATTGTTACGGTGAGCGTTACAAAGGATGCGAGAATAAACAGAATGAATGCCATTATGGAAGTAAGGGCAAAATTTGTGCCGGAGTAGTATGAGGGAGGTTCAGCCCTGGCCGTAATATAAGCCCAGACGAAAAGCGCCAGTACGGCCAGCGTGACAACCAGCATCAGATATCCAATTTGAGTATGTTTATATGAAGTCATAATTTGATCAAGTTTTTCTTTGGCGGCAAATTAAAAACAGCAATCCTTAGTTGCGCTCACGCGCCGCACGTAAAAATAGCAATCCCGAGCCAGCAAACAGCACGGCGAAAATGGAATTGAAAACGAATACACCGATCACGCCCGCCTCGCCCCAAGAGGTCTTGGCTGGCCAGACAAAAAGCGCGAATACGGGAACCAACATTTGAACGACTGCCGCGGCGAACAATGTGCGCGCCATTCCGCGCGGCCTAAAGCGTGAAAGAAGAGAACCGATAAGCAAGGCAGCTGGCACAGCCCAGTACATCAAGTTGACGGGGTTATTCTCACTTCCAATAATGCCAACAGCGCCACTGACCCAGCCGAGAAGGAGCACTCCCGCAAGTCCAACGCCAAAAGCGAAGCGGTACGCTCTGGCGCGCGTCTTCAGCCATTGCCACAATTCGTAGAAACCGCCAGCGATTAACAGTATGACACCATAAACAATGGCTTCATTCCACTGCACTTCATTGGTGAACCGCATCGCCAGGGGTATCAACAATATCAGCGCCGCAACTAGAGCCCACACGATAAGTCTTCTTGTATTTTGCATAATGATAAATATTAAATCCTCTAGTTAAAGAAAAACTGCCAAATTGGCGGTGTGGATTTCCGCAAGTTAAAACTAAAATTGTCTTAGATTGACCCGTTTGTTCGGAAATTAAAGAAAATTTACAAAGTTAATCCTGAATGGTTTGGGAACCCCTTATCAAAATTATGCTAAAATAGTATTTATAATTTGCAAAATATCATGCCTATG
>CAYHQU010000086.1:0-1352 GCA_964358955.1 uncultured Gammaproteobacteria bacterium
CACTTATCAACAGTTGTCGGAAAGCGGGAAAATATGTTATAATTTTATTAACAACACCTTTGTTGTTGATGGTTTTTTATGATATAATATAAATGAACAACAAGAAAAAAAATTTAGAGCAAGACGAGGTTTTGGACGATATTTATAATGAAGAAGACGAGGTGGAAATTCGGAGAAAAAATAAAATAAGAAAGCAATGGTGGAATGAAAATTCCATCACAATTGTTACGATTATATTAGGGGTGAGCACCTTGTTTTTTGGATTTTATCAAATTACAAGCCATATTCGCGGGCCGTTTAAAAAAGACAGCAACTCGGCGGTTTTGGCGGAGCTAAATCAAGATTTATCGCTTGATGATTTAATGGGCAAAGACACGGATAAAGACGGGCTGCCGGATTATGATGAAGAAAATTTATACGGCACCAGTCCGTATTTGGAAGATTCGGATTCGGATAAAATTTTAGATTACGAGGAGATTAAAGGCGGGACCGACCCGAACTGCGGGGCGGGGCAGAACTGCGGCAGCGAGGCGGTTTACGAGAATCCGACCGGGGCGGCGGCCGAGCCGGCCGGGTCGGCGGACGTTGAGCAGTTACGGCAGATTTTGCGCGAGGCCGGGATGACAGAAGAGATGCTTTCGCAGTTTAGCGACGATGAGATTATCTCCACTTATTTAGCCGTGGCGGCGGAAAAAGAGAGCGGGGAGCTTTCGGCCGAAGAGATTCAAAATTTGTCGCTTGATGAGGTGCGGCAGTTGTTAATCAGTAAAGGGATTGACGCGGATTTGGTTAATCAAATGAGCGATGAGGAATTAAGGCAGATAGTGGAAGAGAGCGTAAAGTAGTAATAAAATTTTTAATTTCCAATTTTTAATTTCCAATCAATTTTCAATGAACCAATTTTCAAATAATTATGATCTCGAGGAGAGAACAGCAAAATTTGGCGAAGATGTAATTGGCTTTTGTAAAACTTTAAATCAAGACACAATTTCCAAACCAATTATCAGTCAGTTCGTCCGCTCTGGAACCAGTATGGGCGCTAACTACATGGAGGCCAATGCCGCCAGTTCCGAGAAGGACTTTAAAATAAAATTTACATCTGCAAAAAAGAGACCCAAGAAACTAAGCATTGGATAAGAATGTTGGCGAAGTGTTTTCCTCTAAAAAAAGAGGAAATTAGAACGCTGTGGCGAGAATGTCATGAATTGAATCTAATTTTTCAAAAAATCACCTCTTCACTAAAAGAAAAAGATAAAAGAAGTAATTATAAAATTGAATAAAAATTGGAAATTGGAAATTGAAAATTAAACATTCATGCTTGTCAAAAAAAATAAAACAAAAATCGCTGGACT
>CAYHQU010000086.1:1452-4133 GCA_964358955.1 uncultured Gammaproteobacteria bacterium
CTTGAGAGTTTAACTTCGCCGTCGGCCTCGCCGCGGCGGGCGGGACTGGCCGAGGCAAAAAAACAATACGCGAATTTTTTAACGAATTCATTTGTGACCGGGGATCCGACGGCAAACAAGCTTGATGTGACGGCGCAGTTGGTTTATGAAAATATTATCAGCCATCAGTTTAAAACCGCGATTGACCAGCAGATGACGGTGCGGGAAGCAGTTGAGCAGGGACTGATACCGTCCTTTGGGCCGGGTTCAATTTTTGGCTACGCGGCGGCGGACCGGCAGCCGGAAATAAACGAAGGTTATTCGCGCGACGCAATGTTAATTTTAAGAAAATACCGGATACTGCCGGTCGGCTGGGAGATTGCGGCCGGCTATATCAGAGAAAATTTTCAAGACAAAGTTTATAGTTTAGGCGAGATTATTGACGCGTATGCGGACACTAACTCGCCTTTTTATCGGTTAATAGATCCGAACTGGGTGCTGAAAGCGCCGGCGACTTACTGCCGGCTTTCAGGGCCGACAGATAAATTAGCGCTGGCAACTTGGTCGGAAGAGACAATTTTTAACAGCAATGTTGTACCGCCGACAAGTTATACTTTCAACCGGCAGGTTGTGGAGCGGGAAAGCGAATGCGTTGACGCGAAGTCCTGCATTTACGAAGACAATTCGGGGCAATGTATTTATTACGGCTACTGCACGGAAGAAAGACCGATTTGGCGAATCGGCGGGGAGAGCTGCGCGGCGGCGGCAGAAAGCTGCCAGAGTTATACGGATGACGATGGAGAAGTTTTTAACTTTTTAGCCAATACGATTGACAGCGGGGCCTGCAACGCGGACAATGTTGGCTGCAACTGGTTTTGTTCGGATTACAACGCGGTCAGCGGCGAGTTTAGCTGCGTGGCAGACGCGGATTTGGTCAGGAAGCCGTGCCAGCAGACCGGCGGCTGTCGGGTAACTGATGTTTTAACCGGCCGGTCTTGCGAGATTCCTTATGGCGGAATTTCCTGCACGGTTGCGTCTTGTTCGGCCGGCGCGAATTTAGTTGGCAATCCGGGCTTTGAGGCCGCGGTTTCCAATGCGGTGGCGCTGGGCTGGAGTTATTTGGGGACAGCGCCGTCGGAGGCGGCAAGAGTGTCGGGAGCCGGCGAGAAAGTTTATGCGGGCGCGTATTCATTAAGATTATTTTCTTTAGGCGGAGGCGAGCCGATAAAAGTTTTGTCGGGCGAGGTGGCGCTTTTGCCGGACACAGCGTATACGTTGTCGGCAAGAGTTTACAATACGATAAATTACGGCGATATTTATTTAGTTTTAACCGATAAGTTTGGCGCGCCTTTGACTTATGGCTGTCAGACAAATACAGACATGCCAAAAGATTTATGGCAGGAGGTGTCTTGCGAGTTGGTATCGCCGGCGGGCGGAGTCCAGACGGCTTATATTACGATTACAGCCGAAAGATTATTAAACGGAAATTTGGCCGCGCCATCGGGACGAGTTTGGGTTGATAATGTGAATTTACAGCCGTCATGTCCGAGCGATGATATTACAATTTATTTAACCGGCGAGCAGAAAAAAGACGGGAGCAAGAGATTTTTTGACAAAGATGTTTTAGAGTGTTCGGCGCAAGAAGACGGCTGCCGGGCGCTTGTAAGTTTAGACGAAGGGTCGGGGGCGAATTTGTTAGACAATGGCAGTTTTGAGGCCTGGGGACGAGCGGGGAACTTGCCGCCGGACGGCTGGTACGCCAATCAGGTTAGTGTCAGCAAGCAGACAGACGGGGCGGTTGTCGGGAGCGTTTTCGCGCGAGTTATAAGCAGCGGGGCGAACGGAGTTTTTGACAGTCGCGACAGTGTTTATGTTGGCAGTTTATTAAATATTAGCCGGCCGGAGATTTGGGGGATGGAGCCAGATAATTATTATAGAGTGTCTTTTTATGCCAAAGGTTATGATCCGAATGCTGATCCTAACGCTGTAAAAAATTTCAGCCAAGGGTGGCAGGCAAAGATAATCAGCGAGCCGGCGGGAGACGGGGCAGAACAAGTTTTAGAAATTGATGAAAGTCCGACAATCGCTTTGACCGGCGATTGGCAGCGGTTTGTGTTTGATCCGATAAAAAGCCGGTTTAACGGCTATGATTTTCGGTTGGCGATTATTGCCGCGGAGGCGGGCGCAGTAATTGATATTGATGGAATACAAATTGAAAAAATAGACATTACGGCGCCGAGTTTTAGCCCGTATAAAGAGTACGGGGCCGCCGGGCTAACTTATATAAAAACACCGCCGGATTATTTAGGCTGCGCGGGCGAGCCAAGCACTGACCACTCGCTTTGTCAAAATTACGCCGGGGTCTGCCGCGCGAATGAGGCGGGATGTAGTTTATACACGCCGCTTAATTCTGATCCGGCAGTGCCGGGAATTGTCGGGTCGGTAGATTTTTGTCCGGCGGAATGCAACGGCTATCAGGCATATAAACAAAAAGCGACAAATTTTGAAGCGGAATACTTTCCAGTATTTTTTATCGCCGAGACAGCGCGGGAGTGCGCGGAGGTTGGCTGTTCGGAATTTACAAATTTGGACGAAGTCGCGCGCGGGGGCGAAGGACGGGAGTATTACAGTTATGTTCGGCAGTGCGTTAAGCCGGCGGCGTCCTGCGGGACTTTTTATACCTGGGTTGGGTCGGATGTTTC
>CAYHQU010000087.1:0-4095 GCA_964358955.1 uncultured Gammaproteobacteria bacterium
GTAGTATGATACTTTCGGCGGAAAAAAATTTATTTGTCGGGGACAAAAAATAATAAACTGCTCCGTAATTTGACAAATATATTTTTATCATTATAATGACAATATACCGGGACCGGCTTGGGTAATGATGCCGAACAACGCGACACTTTTCGCAGCCAATTGTAAGCCGGTCCCGCTATTCTCTCGTTCTTTGTCCAAAAGGACGGCACGTACCGACCTGCCTACCTCCGATGATGCAAAAGCAGGTCCCATTGACCAAACTACACGCCGCCCGCTGATATTTGGGCTGGGAAAACCATCGGCTAAAACTTGGCCTTTGACTTCCATCCCAGCCCATTCTTTTAAAATCCGCCAAAGCCGCGCACAAATTCCACCTACTGACTATTCACACATAGGTTAATAGAGTAAAAATTTCAGATTTGGATGCAGCGCGCCGCCATGCAGCCCCCAAAAACCGCAGATGTATCCGTGGATACATTGAGGATTTTTTTGGGCGAATGGCAAACGATGCGCCAAATATGGAATTTTTAGCATTAAGCTATGTGTGAATAGTCAGTAAATGGTTCCAATCCCAACCTAAAAAGCTCCAACCTCGTGCGCGGCTTTTTTCTTGAAAAAGAAAAAATTTCGTGATACAATATTAATATGACGACAACGCAACTTAAACAAAAATATCTAAAATTTTTTAGTCAGCGCGGCCACGCCATCATTCCGTCTGCTTCTTTGATTCCTGAAAACGACCCGACCGCGCTGTTTACTTCCGCCGGCATGCATCCGTTGGTGCCGTATTTGATGGGCGAAAAACACCCCCAAGGCCGCCGTCTGGCTGATGTTCAAAAATGCGTCCGCACCTCTGACATTGACGAAGTCGGCGACGCCTGGCATCTAACTTTTTTTGAAATGGCAGGCAACTGGTCGCTTGGCGACTACTTTAAAGAAGACGCCATTAAATGGTCTTGGGAATTTTTAACTAGTAAAATTTGGCTTGGCATAAATCCCGAACGGCTTTATATTTCGGCTTTTGCCGGCGACTCAGACGCGCCCAAAGATGCCGAGTCGGCAAAAATTTGGCAGTCAGTTGGCGTTAAAAAAGACCATATTTTTTACTACGGCAAAGCAGAAAACTGGTGGGGCCCGGCCGGGGAGACCGGTCCCTGCGGTCCTGACACTGAAATGTATTATGACACCGGCAAGCCCGCCTGCAAAAACTGCAAAAAAATCGGCCCGGCCTGCAACTGCGGCAAATATGCGGAAATTTGGAATGATGTTTTTATGCAATACAACAAAACCAGCGCTGGCAAATATGAACCCCTTGCTCAAAAAAATGTTGATACTGGCATGGGCGTTGAGCGCACTGCCGCGATTTTACAAGGTAAAGATAATGTTTACGCAGTTGAAACTTTTCAACCGATTATTTCTAAAATTACCGAACTCGCCAATGTGGGAAGTCAAACATCACACATAAACGAAAAATCCATCCGCGTCATTACCGACCATCTCCGCGCCGCCACTTTTATACTTGGCGACGAGCAGGGGATTGTCCCTTCAAACGTTGATCAGGGCTACATTCTGCGGCGCCTGATTCGCAAAGCCATCCGCCACGGCAAACTGCTTGGCATTAACCAACAATTCACCCACGAAATTGCCGAAATTGTGATTAAACAATACCAAGCCGACTACCCCGAATTGCAAAAAAATAAAAACTTTATCATTGAACAGCTTGTTGCTGAAGAAGAAAAATTTACAAAAACGCTCTCAAGGGGACTTAAAGAATTTGAAAAACTATCTGCAAAAAATATTTCTGGCCATGATGCTTTTATTTTATTTTCTTCCTATGGTTTTCCACTGGAAATAACTAAGGAGTTAGCGCAAGAGCAGGGTATTACTGTTGATGAGGCCGGCTTTCAGGTTGAATTTAAAAAACACCAAGACTTATCCCGCGCCGGCGGCGCTAAAAGATTTAAAGGCGGCTTAGCTGACGCCAGTATTGAAACTGCCAAACTGCACACTGCCACTCATCTGCTGCTTGCGGCATTAAGACAAGTCCTCGGCGACCATGTCTATCAGCGCGGCTCTAATATCACTCCCGAACGCCTGCGTCTTGACTTTTCGCACCCCGAAAAATTAACGCCCGAACAGCTGGAAAAAATGGAAAATATTGTCAATAAACAAATTAAAAAAGACCTCCCAGTTGCAGTTGAAGAAATGTCAGTTAAACAAGCCAAAGCCAAAGGCGCCATGGGAATTTTTGAACAAAAATACGGCGACGTTGTAAAGGTCTACAGCGTCGGTGATTTTTCCCAAGAAATCTGCGGCGGCCCCCACGCCAAGACAACCGGCGAACTCGGCCATTTTAAAATTCAAAAAGAAGAAGCCAGCTCGGCCGGCGTCCGCCGCATCCGCGCCGTTTTAAAATAAACATAAAACCATCTAATACTTTCATACTTTAAAGTATGAAAGTCCTCCACGCAACATAAGAAACATAATAGAAAAAAATTGTAAAAAAAATCCGCCCTAACTTCATTGAGCGGATTAACAAATGTCAGCTTAAAAGCTGGCCTTGTCTCTACTTCATTCCCAGCGCATTTTCAATTATTGGCCTAAGATCTGCCGGTGTATCGACTTTAAATCCAGTACTTGACCAGGAATCAATCCGAAAACTTGTAAACCCCAATCTTCCAGCTCCATCAGGATTGCCATCAGGAACCTCTGCCCCAAGGCGCTTAGCTGTTTTAAGTAGCCCCTTGTGACCAATTGTTATAAATCCATACACCGCATCGCCGACAACTAACAATGGCTTACCCTCCGGCCCTGTTTGCCAAAACAGAAAATCGCGTGCCATTTCATGATGCATTCTATAATCATATGGCACAACCCTGCCCTCAATGCCCGAAACCCAAAGAACAGTTATACCCTCCATGACTACCTCCTTTCATAAAATAATCCTACCAAAAACTTTTTAAAAAATCAAATAATCAACAAATTCGTATCTATTAGTATCATTAGCATGCATTAGTATATTAGTATCGCACTTAGCATCGCACCGTCCTTGACATTTCCCCGAAAATAAGCTAATCTTAATCCAGTGGAAAAACCGCTTGCTTTTTTTAAAGAAATACTCTATACTATCTATATATTCAATATAAAGCTAAAGATAACAAAATTTAGCTAAAAAATTCTAGCGAATTATTAATTCGCAAAGATTTTTATTTATACAAAAACCATGCAACAAAACAAAAGTACGCCTTCAAGCAAAGATTTTCTTGAATTCATCGGCGAAGTCGTTGAGCTTCTGCCATCAACAACCTTTAAAGTCAAGCTTGAAAATGGCCAAAACATTTTGGCTTATCTGTCCGGAAAAATGCGTCTTAACAAAATCAATTTACTGCCCGGTGACAAAGTTAAAATCCAAATGAGTCCTTACGACTTAACCAAAGGCAGAATTACTTATCGCTTGTAAATTATGAAGGTGAGAACATCAGTAAAAAAAATGTGTAAAGATTGTATTATAGTGCGCCGAAAAAAGCGCTTAGTTGTTATTTGTAAAAATCCTAAACATAAACAAAGACAAGGATAAACTTAGTTCAAAGTCCAAAGTTAAAAGTCCAAAGTCAACTTTTAACTTTAGACTTTGGTTGCTTTAGCAACCATCCCGCTAAGCGGGATTAAAGCAAAGCTTTAACTTTTAACTTAAGCGAAGCGCATATGGCGAGAATAGCAGGCATAACGCTGCCAAATGATAAACGAATGGAAATTGGTCTAACCTATATTTTTGGAATTGGCAAAAGTCTGTCAAACAAAATTTTAAAAACTGCGAATATTAATCCTGATATCCGCGTTAAAGATCTTGATGAACAAAAAGTCAATTTACTGCGCGAAATTATTGAAAAAAATTATAAAGTTGAAGGTGAACTTCGCCGAGATGTTTTAACTAACGTTAAAAGATTAAAAGAGATTAATAGCTACCGCGGCGCCCGCCATGCCAAACATCTGCCTGTCCGCGGCCAACGGACAAAAACCAACACCCGAACTGTCCGCGGCAACGTCCGCAAAACCATGGGCTCCGGCCGCAAACCAACCGCTCAAAAAACCTAA
>CAYHQU010000088.1:0-4015 GCA_964358955.1 uncultured Gammaproteobacteria bacterium
AATGCGCTGGATGAGCTTATCAGAAATAAAAAAATTAAAACTCGCCTTTGAACAAGAAAAAATAATTCCGCAGTTGGAAAAATGTTTTAAAAAACCATAAAACCTTATACTATGATAATATGGATTATCATAGTATAAGAAATCACTTTATAGGAGTGTCAGGGCTTTGCCCTGACCGGTCGGGGCGTAAGCCCCGACACTCCAAAATAAATATCTATGCCCGAACTACCCGAAGTTGAAACCTTAAGACAAGAACTAGTCCCCGCGGTGAAAGGAAAAATTTTCACTGATATTTTTTGCGATACTGAAAAATTAATAAGCCCGGGCATAGCTGACTTTCGCAAAATTATCAAAGGCAAAAAAATAAAAAGCATCTCCCGTCGCGGCAAGATGCTTATTTTTGAATTAGGTGAAGATTTATTTTTGCTGGTGCATTTAAAAATGTCCGGTCAGCTGATTTATCACCCACCGCTGCGTGTTGGTGTCCCCACCAACACGCCGGGTCTGTTGGTCAGGAGACCAACAGACAGCAATAATGAGAGGAGACCAACAGGCAGCAGAGGGGGAGTTGTCGGCGGCCACCCCCAAGCTGGTGGAACCGACAACCTGCCAAACAAATTTACGCACATTTATTTTACTTTCAACGATGGTGCAAAATTATATTTTAATGACTTGCGCAAGTTCGGCTGGGCGCGGCTGGTTGATAAGGTGCAAGTTGATAAGTTGCTAAGGGAGTTTGGCGTGGAACCGCTCTCAAAAGAATTTACATTGGAAGCGCTGAAAAAAATATTATCCCGCCGACAGAATAAAACAATCAAGCAAGTTTTAATGGAGCAAGAGCTGATCGCAGGAATTGGCAATATCTACGCCGATGAATCCTGCTTTTGCGCCAAAATAAAACCAACGCGGCTGGTGAAAACTTTAATGCCGGTGGAAGTGGCAAAACTCCGTCAATGCATTCCTAAAATTTTAAAATTTGCAATATCAAAAAAAGGCACGTCAGCCCATACTTACGTGCAGCTTGATGGCAGGCCAGGCGGTATGGTGCCGTATCTAAAAGTGTATGGTCGTGCCAAACTTCCCTGTAAAGTTTGTAAAACTGAAATTCAAAAAATAAAACTCGGCGGCCGGGGAACGCATTTTTGCCCAAAGTGCCAAAAGTAATTTTAGGGTAGGTGAGAGTTTGTCAATCCTCTCCCTAACCCTCTCCTTGATCTCAAGGAGAGGGAATACGACTGTCCACGATGCCAGCAGTAAAATAACTATAACTCCCTCTCTTTCCCCCGCGGGGAAGGAGAGGGTTGGGGAGAGGATGGGGGGGTTATGAAAATCCCGTCAACAACAAGAAGAAAAATTTCATTTTGTAAAAAATTGCGCCAAGAGCAAACAGAAGCTGAATTTCTTTTATGGCGGCGCCTAAAAGCTAAGCGTTTTCTGGGATTAAAATTCCGAAGACAGCATCCTCTTCCGCCATATATTTTAGATTTTTATTGCCCAGAGTTAAATTTATGTATTGAGCTTGATGGTTATTTTCATGCGTTTGATGGAGCAGATCAAAAAGATAAAAAAAGACAAAATTTTATTGAATCAAAAGGAATAAAAGTAATACGCTATCCAAATACTTACATCAAACAAAATCTTGATGATGTCTTAGAAGATATTGCAGCCAAGTGCCAAGGACTTCAATCCTCTCCCTAACCCTCTCCTTGATCTCAAGGAGAGGGAATATTCTGAAGCCATTTTTGTCCGAAGTGCCAGTGTTAAAAAATCCAATACAAACCCAGCGTCACGCATACCCCCCAAACCGCCCCAACGCCGACCTCAAGCAGCGAATGCCCCAGCCGTTCCTGAAAATGCGGCATTTTTTTCTGCTCAACCCCGGGTAATTTTTTCACTAACTGATTTAGCAGTCGTCCTTGCTGTCCCAATATATGTCGGAAAGTCACTGCGTCGCGCATAATTATTAAAGTGAATACTGTTGATACTGCAAATAACGCCGAGCTAAATCCTTCGGTTATACCAACAAGGGTGACGATTGATACCGCAAACGAGGTGTGCGATGATGGCATGCCGCCGTAACTCATAAAAATACTTTTTAAATTCAGATTGCCCCGGATTTTATCAATAGATAATTTTAAAATTTGAGTAAGAACAAGAACGATGAGAGGGATGATGATTAATATAAATGACATACTTATTCGCTTCGATTAGTTTTATGTATCGTTTCGATTGGTTTAGTGATAATACCATACTAAGCACGAAACTAAACTAAACCATACACGAAACTACACGAAATTTTTATTAGTTGTTAAAAAATATATGAATTATATATACGCAATAGCTGCGGGAATTGTCCAGGGTCTAACCGAATTTCTCCCAATTTCTTCATCGGGACATCTGGTGCTTTTTCACGACCTGCTTGGCTTTGATCTGCCGGACAACTTAACTTTTGACGTCGTGCTCCATCTTGGGACCCTCGGCGCGCTGCTGCTTTATTTTTATAAAGACATCGCAAAATATGCGCGCGCTTTTTTTCAAAGTCTGACCGGCTGGAATTTAAAAAATGATTTAAACCAGCGCTTAAGTTGGTATTTTGCAATCGGCACAATTCCGGCAGTGATTATTGGTTATTTTTTTGAAGACCTGCTTGAAGCTATTTTTAGAAATGCAACATCAGTCGCAACCATGCTTATTGCTTTTGGTGCAATTTTATATTTTGTAGACAAAACCGCCAAACAGCAAAAAGAGTTAAAAGATGTGAGCTGGAAAAATGCAATCATCATCGGGGCTGCCCAAGCCATTGCCTTAATTCCCGGCGTCTCGCGCTCCGGTATTACTATTATAGCAGGTTTATCCCAAAAATTAAAACGGGAAACTGCCGCTCGGTTTTCTTTTTTGCTCTCAATTCCCGCTGTTGCCGGCGCCGGCGTAAAAAAATTACTTGAGCTGGAAAACTTTAACTGTAACGAAACCTTGCCGTACGTCTTCGGCTTTCTCGCCGCCTTGCTATCTGGATATTTAACAATAAAATATTTTTTGCGGTTTTTAGAAAAAAATTCTCTAGCAGTGTTTGCCTGCTACCGTATTATGATTGGGCTTCTAATTTTGGTCATTATTTATTTAGTAGGATAATGCTAATAATCTCCCTCTCTTTCCCCCGCGGGGAAGGAGGGGGTAGGGGGAGCCAACCTTAGTCCCTCTCCCTCCCCCTCTCGCGTCTGTGGGAAGAGGGTAGGGGTGAGGGGGTATCGTCTAAGACGTATAAGTCGTATACGTCTTAGACGACTTATATGTCCTATCAGCTTTACCCTCGCACAATGTCTCTTATGGAAAACGCCCCCTCACCCCCACCCTCTCCCTCAAGGGGAGAGGGAGACGACGACGCGCGCCAATCCGCATAAATTTGCATCTAAGGAATATGCACTCTTTAATTCAACAACTTATCGCCGAAGGTTATCTCAAGACCCCCGCCATCATCAATGCCTTTAAAAAAATTAAGCGGCAGGATTTTTTACCGGACAAGCTAAAAGCTGAAGCCGGAGCAAACGCGCCGCTGCCAGTGGGATTTGACCAAACCAATTCCCAGCCGTTGACCGTCGCTTTTATGTTGGAGTTATTGCAGCCAAATCAAGGCGACAAAGCGCTTGACATTGGTTCCGGCTCGGGTTGGACTTCGGCACTGCTTGCCGAAATTGTCGGTGAAAAAGGTAAAGTGTACGCCATAGAAAGAATTCCGGAATTAGTGGACTTTACCAAAAGCAACGTTGCCAAATACAAGTTTAAAAATTTAGAATTCATCTGCGCCGACGGCGCTAAAGGTTTGCCAAACTCCGCGCCGTTTGCTAAAATTTTAGTATCAGCTGCGGCCGCTGAAATTCCGCCCGCGCTGAAAAATCAGTTAACCATCGGTGGAAAAATGGTAATCCCAACGCAAGCGCAGGATGTGAGATTGATAGAAAGAGTAGGGGAGAGAGAATTTACAGAAACGATTTATCCAGGATTTGTGTTTGTGCCG
>CAYHQU010000089.1:0-4004 GCA_964358955.1 uncultured Gammaproteobacteria bacterium
CCCGGCCAATTTTACGCCTTGCCCCAGTCGCCCCAGCAGTACAAACAAATGCTGATGGTCGGCGGCCTTGATAGATATTTTCAAATCGCCCCTTGTCTACGCGACGAAGACGCCCGCGCCGACCGCAGCCCGGGTGAATTTTACCAACTTGATTTGGAAATGAGTTTTGTGGAGCAAAAAGATCTGCTGGATTTGATGGAAAAATTATTTACCGGCGCCGCTGAAAAGCTGACCTCGCGAAAAATTATGACCAAGCCCTGGCCGCGGCTGACCTATGATGAAGTGATGTTGAAATACGGCGTTGATAAACCAGACCTTCGTTTTGGACTGGAAATTAAAGACATCAGTGAACTCGTGAAAAATTGTAAATTCTCGGTCTTTACCGAAGTGCTAAAAAGCGGGGGAGTCGTGCGCGCTTTAGTTGCCCCCGGCGGTTCTAAACTGTCCCGTAGCGAAATTGACAAGCTGACCGATTTTGTCCGTGACCTTGGCGCCAAAGGCCTGGCCTATATTGTCGTTGATTCAGTTGGAAAACATAAATCACCAATCATCAAATTTATTGGCGACGAGCTAACTGAAAAAATAATTAAAGAGCTGAAAGCTAAACCAGGCGACATTATCTTTTTTGGCGCCGATAAAGTTGGCAAAGTCTGCGCAGTGCTCGGCCAACTTAGAGCTGAACTTGGCCGAAAACTAAACTTGATTGATAAAAACCTAATGGCTTTTTGTTTTGTTGTTGATTTTCCATTATTTGAACCCGAACTCGTTGACGGCCACTACGCCCCAATGCACCATATGTTCACGATGCCAAAAGTTGAAGATTGGAACAAGCTGGCCAGGGAAAAAGCTGGCAGCGTAAAATCATTACAGCACGACATGGTGTTAAACGGCATTGAAGTCGGCGGCGGCTCAATTCGTATCCATCGCCCCGACATCCAAGAAAAAATCTTTAAATTAATCGGCTTTAGCCAAGACCGCATCAAATTTTTTCATCACATGCTTGAGGCCTTTACCTACGGCGCGCCGCCTCACGGCGGCATGGCGCCGGGTATTGAACGGCTGCTGATGCTGTTTTTAGGCGAAGACAACATTCGCGAAGTTATGGCCTTTCCCAAAAACGCCAAAGCCCAAGACGTGATGATGGGCGCCCCAGACGACGTTGAGCCGGAACAGCTTCAGGAGTTGGGGATTAAGGTGGAGAGAGACTTATAAATTATTCTAATTAACCTAATTATTCTAATTATTCTAAGAAATGGACCAAGCACTAAATCCCAATGAAAATGATAAAAGTGAAAATAAAAAAAAGATTTATGATCTTGAAGAAAGAACAGCAAAGTTTGGTGAGGACGTCATAAGATTTTGTAAAAAAATACCAAGGAATGAAATAACAATACCTCTAATAACCCAACTTATTAAAGCGGCAACAAGCGTTGGTGCAAATTATTGCGAAGCCGATGATGCCGAAAGTAACGTTGACTTTAAACATAAAATCGGCATCTGCAAAAAAGAATCTCGCGAATCAAAACATTTTATCAGAATGATTGTCGTTGCTGTATCTGATCTAAAGCCAGAACTAATTGAAGAAGGACGGCGGCTCTGGAAAGAAGCGAAAGAGTTAAATTTAATATTCAACAAAATATTTAGAGATGTAAAAAATAAAATAAATGACAATAAAAAATAATAAAATCTTACATATTGGGATTTGGGATTTTCTTAGGTTAATTAGGTCAATTAGAATAATTAGAATAATTAACAAGTTGGTCAATTAGAATAATTAGAATAATTTTCTGCTTGAATAATCTTTGCGTTCTCTAATGTTCCCCGTTTTATGAAACTTTCTTCTCTGCAAAAATACATCCTCAAGCATTGCTTTGAATCGCGCGGTAGCCAAATTTCAAAACAAAAAATTTTTGAATTTTATAAAAATCAAAAAAAAGCCCCCCTATTGAAAGATGAAATTACAATTATTACAAAAAGTATTGAACGTCTAATCGTCAAAGAACTTATTGCCGGCTACGGCTGGAAAACCGCGCACAAGTGGTTTATCCGCGAAGTAAAGCTGACACCGCGCGGAAAAAAAATCGCCAAAACTTTATTTGGTACCCAGCAAATCCTGCCGATTAAAATTAAAAAAGAAATAAAGCACAGATTAATGCACATTTGACAGTTATTTATTTTTTCATTAAAATGAAATTGATTTCAAAAAAATGAAAGTAATTTCAACAAAAACCAGTCAAAAAGCTTTGTCTTTTTTAGCTGATTATCCCAACCAGCAATTTTTCGGTTCCCAGATTGCTAAAAAAACTAAAGTCAGTTTGGGCGCCGCTCATCAGACTTTAAAAAAGCTGACGAAAAAAAAATTAATTTTCGCTGAAAAAAAAGGTCGGATGATTTTTTATCAAATAAATAATCACCATCCTTTAGTTAAACAAATTAAAATTACAGATAGTGTTAACCAATTAACAAAATTAATTGAACGTTTAAAACCGAACTGCCAGCACATTATTTTATTTGGCTCTAGCGCTCGCGGTGAAAATACGATTGAAAGTGACATTGATTTGTTTGTCTTAACCCATGAACCAGAAGGAATTAGAAAAATTATTAATAAAGAAAAAAATAAATTACAAATCGTTCCCATAATTAAAACCCCTAATCAATGGGCTGAACAAGAATTAAAAGACCCAGAATTTTTTCAGGAAGTCAGCCGGGGAATAACTTTATATCAAAAAGATGAGTGAATATTTTCAGGACTGTCTTAAAAAAGGAAAAATTAAAAAATTCTCGCGGGGCCAAGAACTGGCCAGCAAAGAACTGCGGTTAGCCGCCGAAGATCTAAAGTCTGCCAAAATAAGCTTTAGCCAAAACAATTTTCGCTGGAGTATTATTCAAGCTTACTACTCAATGTTTCATGCAGCCAGAGCTTTATTATATGCAAAAAATTATCGCGAAAAAAGCCATTTTTGTTTAATTGAAGCCATTAAAACCCTGTACGTTGAAAAAAAAGTGATTTCAACCTTTTTAATTGAGGCCTTGATCAAAGCTAAAAATTTAAGAGAAGCAGCTGATTATTATGGAGATTTTAGTAAAATTAATGCCGCAAATCTTTTAGATAAAGCGAAAGAATTTATTGATATGGCTGAAAAAATATTATAAATTAAATAATAATATAATAATTAACTAACAAAAAATTATATGGAAAACACCCAAGAACAATATCGCGGCAAAGGCGCGTTAGACGCCTTCCTCAATTTACTGTCATTAGTAACCATGGTCTGGTCGGCCATTGCTTTCGGCGGCACGGTTTTTCAAATCATCAATAAATTTTTTGGCGAACCGGCTTTTGGCTACGAAAGCCAGTATCGCCTGCAAGCGCTGCAGTTTATGGTGGCCAGTGTTATTATTATTGTGCCGATTTTTCTGGTGGCCATCGGAATTTTACACCAGCAGTACAAATTAAATAAATTAAACATTCAAAGCGGAATTCATCGCTGGCTGACTTACTTAATGCTTTTTGTGGCCGTCTGCAATATCATCGGCTCGCTAATCGCCTTAGTTTATCGTCTGCTCGCCGGCGATTACACCGCTGCCTTTATTCTTAAAGCGCTGACTGTCCTTTTAATTGCCTTAGGAATTTTTGGCTATCATTTTTATGATCTAAAACGACTGGATTATTCTAAAAGAAGCTCGGTGTCTATTGGAACATTTTCCGCTGTGGTTGCCTTGTCGGTTATTGCGGTCATTACTGCTTTTTTTATCGTTGGCTCGCCGTTGCAGTCGCGGATGCTGAAATTTGATAACCAGCGCGTCAATAATCTAACCGAATTAAAATACCAGCTTGAAAATTATTACCGCCAAAACCAGCAGCTGCCCGCTGATTTATCGGCTTCCCAATTTGAACGTTTTGTTGATCCCGAAACTAACCAGCTCTCTGAATATCAGCCATTGACCCAAGATCAATACGAGCTTTGCGCCACTTTTTCTCTTGATGCCCCAAAAGACGACCC
>CAYHQU010000090.1:0-3943 GCA_964358955.1 uncultured Gammaproteobacteria bacterium
CGGCGGCTGGCCTGTTCGGAGCTAAGCCCGCTTTTTTGCGTTTTTAAAGTTTCAAGTATTTTTTGGATTGATAAGCTGTGCCAATTAATATCAATATCCATAAATTTTGTTTTATTAGCGAATAAGATGGTAGCTTTATTATAAGCAAGCTTGAAATTACGTCACTCGGTCTGAATGTAAGCTGCGGTTTACATTCATCCCTCGCTAGTAATTATAAGCGGAGCTTGAAATTACGTCACTCGGTCTGAATGCAAACTGCGGTTTACATTCATCCCTCGCTAGTAATTATAAGCAAGCTTGAAATTACGTCGTTCGGTCTGAATGCAAACTGCGGTTTACATTCATCCCTCGCTAGTAATTATAACATAATTAGGCAATATCCAGCAACATAAATTTGATTTATTTTAGAAATTATGATAATATAATTTTATGATTTGGGGTGTTATCCGCCAGCAGTCGGACCGGTAGATCCGTCAGCCGACGGACTTTTAAGCAGATGGTTGCAATATATACTTTAACATAAAATTATTTGATCGTGGGGTGTTAGCTCAGCCCGGTAGAGCAACTGCCTTTTAAGCAGATGGTCACAGGTTCGAATCCTGTACACCCCACCAAATGTTTAAAATCAGTCAAAAAAAACCATTAAAAAAACTGGTAATCATTGATTCGCAATGGTTATGCGATTATATAAAGTCTGTTAAGTTGTTGGAAAGGGCGGTAATGATTTTTATATAATTTAGAGGTTTTTTAGTATTTTTAGTTATGTATTTTTAGTTATTGACAAAATAAAATATATAGAGTAATATACTAAGTTGCCGGTTCCCTTTTCTTCAAAAACGATTGGAGGGTAAACAATGGAAATCGGAACGCAAACAGAGCTCCTTACATTAGTAGATCGCCTACTGGAAGCTAAACGTATAATTGCTGCGGTAAACGAACTACTGCCTAAATTACCAGATGCCACTCAATTAATAGAAACCGTACAACACACTGAACTCCACCGTTCAATCGCCGAGACACCCGAAATTTTTGATCGGCTGTTGCTCCGTATTTTGTTCACGGCACCAGAAAAACCCACCCCACTCACATATGTAACTTCAATTGCTCAACTATTATGGTCAACGCCCCGGGAGTTGGCGCGTTCTAATGTCCAAAAAATGTTAAGGTTTTATGTTACAGAAGATATCGTCCATAAAGTTCCTATCGCCAACGAGGACAAACATGAAACCGAATCCTTTTTTGAACTTACGGATATTGGTGTAGTTTTCGTAAAAAATAGGTTTCGAAAATCTCATGATGTAAAAGGTGGGGCATCAATTGAAAACAAAGCCGAGTTTCCACTTCTCAATGATGACATACTTACAGTTGTAGCTTGCTTCAATGAACATAACATATTGCCGCGACTGCTTGAAATTCGTATTACTCTTCTCGATGGTCATACTGGAAGTCGAGAAATCAAGGGCAAATATGATCTCCGACTTGACTCAATGCTTAAGGGTGCTATTCGAGCGCTTACAAATAGTGGCTCGTTAGAACTGATTGATGTCTCAGGTCAACCGTCGCGATACGAACTGACTAAAGGTGGCCGCACCTCAACTTACGGTGAGTTTACTGTAGAAACAATAAACAGAAAAAATCTGCCACTTATCGTTTTGGGAAGTATCCAAAAAATAAACGACAAAGACAAATTAGCCACCGTGGTATCTGTTCGTTCCGAACTAAGCGCCCGCTACGACCCAGAGACAGTCCCGGCTTTAACTAAAATCAGAGGGATGCTGGACCGACTCCGCATCAAACGACTAATTATAGCGTCAAGCAGAGAGCGGGCTACTGGAGGCTGGCAAGACTATATTCTCACCAGCAAAGGGAAACGTTTTCTGCATAATGTGTTAAAATAGGCAGGATCTACAAATCATTACCAAACCAATGGGACCGACTACTCTTAGTCAGGTCCTTTTTTATAATGCAAAATAAAAGACTGGCGCAAATCTAAATCCAAATAACAAAATCCAAATTGACACACAGGGTCTGTTGACGAATATGCTTTTATTACGTCCCGCCGTCGCGGGATCAGATTTTGAGGTATTTTTTTAGAATCCCGCCGCTGCGGGATGAGGCCTGGCTGTCTAAATAAACCGAGCCAGATAGTTTCCGAAACTGGGTACCCAGTTTCGGAAACTAAAATCAAGCCGATAAAATTGCTACAAAAATTAACCGCCAGATGAAAATTGCGGATTTAAATGATATTCGCCAGCAGACCCACGCAGTGTCATCCCGAGTATAGCCCGCAGGGCGAAACCGAGTGATCCCCTATCTTACAGTCTAAATAGTAACAATCCTTTTTAGTCATTTGGATTTTGAACTTGGATTGACATTTAAGCTTTGAGCTTTGGATTTTTTGTTTGATTTAGCCCTCTTTCTGTTAATATCTTGTGCAAACATCCCCTCTGTTCCGTTTTATTTGCGCCTGTTGATAATCTATGTTATAATAAAATTATAATATGTTTCATGAATTTTGGGTAAAATATTTATTTCAACCGCTTTATAATTTGTTAATATATTTATATTGGAATGATTTTAGTTATTTTAATTTGGGAATCGCGGTAATTTACCTGACAATAATTTTAAGAGTTATTCTTTTGCCGTTAAGCATTATTTCCGAGCGGAGCAAGGCGTTTTACGATGATTTGTCTCGTAAAATCAAAGAGATATACACGGATTTTGCCAACGATCCGGTTAAGGCAAAAAATGAAGTTAGAAAACTGTTAAGAAAAAATCAAATTAGACCTTGGGCGAAAGTAATAGTGCTGGGAGTTCAACTTTTGGTTTTAATCGTCTTGTATCAAGTTTTTTTGGGCGGAATTGGCGGCGTGGATAAATATCATTTACTGTATCCATTTGTAACCGAACCCGAGTTTATAAATGTTAATTTTTTAATTTTTGATATATCCAAACACAGCGTTATTTTAAGCGGTTTAGTTGGGGTTGTTCTGTTTTTAGAAATTGCCGTCAGCCAAGCGTCGCGGAGCGAATTTTTAACCAGACGAGATGTTTTATACAGATTTTTCTTTCCGCTTTTTGTTTTTGCTCTTTTGGTTATTCTGCCAGCGGTTAAGGCATTGTTTATCTTGACTTCAATTTTATTTTCGATTATAATTATATTAGTAAGGAATTTATTTGGAGCGCTATATCGTCAGATATCTAAAAAATAATTAATTAATTTTTTAATTTATGTCAGAGGCAATTGATAAAATAATGTATACCTTTGTTATGGAAGATGTGCTTAAAGGTTTTTTTATTCACGTGCCGCCGGGATACGTCGCATGCGTTTATGATTTAGGACGGGGCGTTCTAAAAAAGGTATACGAGCCGGGGCTGCATTTAAAAATTCCGTTTTGGCAGAAGGCGAAATTATTCAATACCCAGACCTTGGAATATAAAATCATAAACAACTTTGATTTAAATAAACCGCAGTTGATGGGCGATTTGCCGATTATTTGCGTTACGGCCGATCACAAGGAGTTAAAAATTGAAGGGACGGTTTTGCTGCGTCTTGACGCGGAAAGGATTCCGGAGATTTGGCAAAATATTGGCGAGGAATTTGTTGAGAAAATCGTGCGGCCGACAATCAGAAGCCGTTTGCGCATGATTGCGGCAAAATATACGGCAGAGGATATAATTTCCAATAAACGCGGGGCAATTGAGATTGAGGCGCAGCGCGAGCTTGAGCGAGTATTTTATCAGCGAGGAATTTTAGTTGAGACCGTGCTTTTGTCGGGAATTGACGAAGTGTTTGGGAAAAACAAAAAGTAAATTGGTAACTAAGGGGTCTGTTGACGAATATCATTTAAAGCCGCAATTTTCATATGTTCGGTTAATTTTTGTAGCAATTTTATCGGCTTATTTTAGCAAATAGGCCTCAAAAATTTTATAAAAAATTACC
>CAYHQU010000091.1:0-3840 GCA_964358955.1 uncultured Gammaproteobacteria bacterium
GGCTGGAGCGGCTTTAAACTTGGCTATGATCTCTCCGTAACTTTACTTCCCGATGATATCAAAGAACTCTATCAAATTATTTTTAACGATGATTTTGTCTCCGGTCAAGGTGAATACAAAACTTACAAAAACATCGCCAAAGATTATAAAAATTTTATTTTATCAAAAGTAAATCTAAAGAAAAAACTAAAAGTTGTTGTTGATTGCGGCAATGGCACCGCCGGTCCGATTGCGCCAAAAATTCTTCGCGCCGCCGGCTGCGATGTCGTTGAACAATTCTGTGAAATTGATTTTAACTTCCCCAACCACGAGCCCAATCCAACCTTAGACATTGCCCAAAAAGCGCTTTCGGAAAAAGTGCTTGCAAAAAAAGCTGATTTAGGCCTTGGCTTTGACGGCGACGGCGACCGCCTCGGTCTCTGCGACGAAAAAGGCCAAGTTATCCTCGCTGACCAGGCCTTAATTTTGCTTGCCCGTCAAGCCCTAAAAGAAAAACCCGGCTCGGCCATTGTCTATGATGTAAAGTCAACCCGCGGCCTACTGGAAGATATCTCCGCCCATGGCGGCAAACCCGTCATCTGGAAAACCGGCCATTCCTACATTAAACAAAAAGCCAAAGAAGTTGACGCCGCCTTGGCCGGCGAGACCTCCGGCCATATCTTCTACCGCCATGGCTACTATGGCTATGATGATGCGATTTTTGCCGCCTTAAAATTATTAGAATATATCTCCAATGAGAATAAAACTCTCTCGGAATTAATGGCTACCATTCCGCAATATGCTAAATCGCCGACAATCCATGTTCATTGCGACGATAAAATTAAATATGATATCGTTGAAAAGCTAACCGCCCAGCTTAAAAAAGATTTTGGCGCTGAAAATGTAATTGACATCAACGGCGCCCGCGTCCAATTTCCCGACGGCTGGTTTTTAGTCCGCGCCTCGTCAAACGAACCCGTCCTGGTCTTAATCTTTGAAGCCAAAACCGCCGAACGGCTGGAAGAATTTAAAACCATTCTTAAAAAATATTTAGCTGAATTCCCAAAAATTGGAAAAGAATGGAAAAGCGGCTAAGGAAATGCAAAATGCAAAAATTAGTCATTAAAACATAAAAACTTTAAAACAATTACTGAAAAACATTGATTATCTATTTTGTTTTAATGTTTTTATGTTTTAAAGTTTTAATGAAAAACCATTATTCATTATTAAAAGATTGTCTTCATGAAACAAAAATTTGTAAAACTTATTAATGGTAAATCCATCGCCGACGAAATTCTATCTGATTTAAAATTGCAAATATCAAAATTAAAAAATCCACCCGGCATTGCTGCAATTCTTATTGGCGACGACCCGGCTTCTAAACTTTACATAAAAAATAAGGAAAAACAGAGCCAAAAAATTGGCATTAATTTTCATAAATACCTCTGTAATAATGACTGCTGTAAATACATAACCGAAAAAGAAATCCTAAAAATGATAAAATTCCTTAATGAAGACCCCAAAATCCACGGCATCATTGTCCAGCTCCCTCTGCCAACCAAATTTAACACTGAAAAAATTATCTCCGCCATCAACCCAAAAAAAGACGCCGACGGCTTTCAGCCGGAAAATCTTAAAAATTATTTAAGCGGAAAAACTAAAAATATCCCTCCGCTTGCCGCTGCGATTCTGGCAATTATCAACTCTGAAAATCTGCAAACAGCTGGCAGGCGCATTACTGCCATCACCCACTCTAAAATTTTTGGCCCAGTAATAAAAAAAGCCCTAACCGATTTAGGCGCAAAAGTCCAACTCATCTCTGAAACCGACCCCGCCTTAAAACAAAAAACTTCTCAAGCCGATATTTTAATCAGCATCGTCGGCAAACCCGAATTCATTACCGCGGACTTTATAAAACCAGACGCCGTTCTAATTGACGTCGGCATAACTTTAACCAAAGACGGCTTTAAAGGCGATGTTAATTTTGAATCTGTAAAAAATAAAGCCACTCTCATTACCCCCACCCCCGGCGGCGTCGGCCCCGTCACTGTCGCCATGCTGCTAAAAAATGTCTGCGAGCTGGCAAAAAATTAAAACTTGTAAAATAGGAATCATCGTGGAAAAATTTTACCGTCTATGGTATAATTAAAATATGACCATTTACCAATTCATAAAAAAAAGACCATATCTATTTTGGTATATAAAAAATTTTGATGAGCTATCCGAAAAATCAATTGTTGAGCATGTTTTAAATTACGGGGATATGGATGATGTTAAAAAAATGATGGAAATTTTGACTATCAAAAAAACCGCGCGAATTTTCCGCGCCCAGCTAAAACAACGGCGGCATAATTATGATAAAAAAATAAAAAACTATTTTAAGCTTTACTTTGACCGCTATGCCCGGAAGTGAAACTTCGATAATTAAAATGCATTATGTGTATATCCTCGAAAGTTTGAAGTTCAACGAGCTATACATTGGTTACACTGAAAATTTAAGAAAAAGGTTAAAAGAGCATAATCAAGGATTAGTGGAATCAACAAGGACATACCGACCCTGGCAATTAATATATTACGAGGCCTGTTTTAATGAGAAAGATGCTAAGAGGAGAGAAAAATACTTTAAAACCAGTCAGGGTAGAAGATTATTAAAACGTAGATTAAAAGAATATTTTTATACCCAAAAAATTAACAAGTAATTAAAACTTTGATTATTTTGATTTACAGATATCGAAGTTCTACTTCCGGGTATGCATAAAAACTGTCTAACCAAAAAACAGAGTGCATTACTGCCTTTACTCAAACTATTCTCGCGGGATTTTGGTCTAGTCGGCGGCACCGCTGTTGCCTTGCAGCTTGGCCATCGCCGATCAATTGATTTTGATTTATTCAGCAATACCGAATTTGATAATTGGCAGCTTAAAAAAAAACTGGCAATCGGCGGTTATAAAATTCAACGAGTGTTTTTTGACCAAACCGGCGAGTATTCAGTTTTAATTGATTCAGTAAAAATCACTTTTTTGTATTATCCTTTCAAAATACAATTTAGCAAAAAATTTTTAGATATCATAAAACTGCCAAATCTCCTAACATTAGCCGCGATGAAAACGTATGCTTTAGGCCGACGAGCTAAATGGAAGGACTACGTTGATTTATATTTTATCATTAACAAATATCACGGGATTGAAAGAATTATTAAAAAAACAAAATCAATTTTTGGCAAGGAATTTAATGAAAAAATTTTTCGCGCCCAACTTAGTTATTTTGAAGATATTGATTTTAGTGAAAAAATTAATTATATCAAAGGTTATAAAATTAAAGATAGCGAGATAAAACAAAAATTAGTTAAATTTTCTTTGGCAAAATGATTAAAAAAATATGGAAAATAAAAAACCGCCGGCTCGCCCGACGGCTTTTTTATTTATATTCGCATCCATTTGTATCATTAGTCCCGCAGTCGCGGGATTGGCATCGCCTTATTGTACATTAATAATGTTACAACTTTCATCAACCTCAACAAAATGCGTCGCCTTCCCGGCCCGATAAGCCGAGCACTGATTTTTCGGCTCGTTATCAACCGCCTGCCGCGGATTATGCGCCACGTCGCAAACCCAATCAGTCAATCCGGCAAATGGATTAACTAAACAAGGACCGCTGGATAAATCATTGCCAACTGCGACCTCGCTCTCACACACCTTAACGCAATCTGCTTTTGCCAAATCTTCATTGGCTCCCAGTTTTTTTCTAATTGTATCCGCCTCTAAAATTGCGTCCGCCGTCTTATCCAGCGCCTGATCTAAAACATTTTTGCATCCAGTCAAAAATAGCGCTAATAAAATTAATATAAAAACTTTTTTCATA
>CAYHQU010000092.1:0-2277 GCA_964358955.1 uncultured Gammaproteobacteria bacterium
TCCCGCTAAGCGGGACTACGACTCAAAAAAAATGCTTACTCCAAAACTTCGCCAGGCCGCAATTTTTCCGGCGGACTGGTGCGGTTTCATGATGTGATGTCCATATCCCACCATCATACGTTATCCGTTTTTTCCACGATAATTTAACATCAACATATGCGACGATCGGCAAATACGTTGATTTTTTTATAAGACAGATAAATCATAGCGAATGTCTTCGCGGTTGCATTTTAGACCATCTTGATTTTTGGGGATTTGACAAATAATAAAGAGTATGATATATTAAAAATGCTTAAGCAAGCAAGATGGTCGCCCCCCACTTTCTATGTTTTATGTTTATGCAATCAAAAGTAAATTGGATGGAAAACTATACATTGGTTTTACAGAAGATTTACGTCGTTGATTTCAGGAACATAATTGTAAGCGGCGCAAGTCGACCAGACAAAGAGCACCTTTTAATTTGATTTATTATGAAGCATATAAATCAAAAAAAGATGCACTGGCAAGGGAATTAAAACTGAAGAAGTTTAAAAATTCATACTCAAAATTGAGAGGAAAAATAGTAAATAGTTTACAAACATAGAAAGTGGGGGGAGGAAAGTCCGAACACCCCCCGCCACTTATGAATAAGTGGGGGGTCGTGGTAATGGGTAACACCCACCGGTCCCGCGGCGACGCGGGATCAGGACCAGTTCCACAGAGACAATACTAGCGACAAGCTCAATTTTTTGAGCATGGAGCAAAAGGTGAAAAGTGTGATGATGTAATAAGTTGAATCAATATGATTCTTTTCCGCCAGAGGCAGATCAACCTCTGGTGGAAATTATCGCTACATCACTCGGCTGCTGGCGACAGCAGTAATCCCGCCGTTTGGCGGGATAAAGTGGTAAACTCTACCTGGTGCAAGGTTAAACACCGCATGATCCGGCGAGTAATCGCCGGACAAGATAGATGATCATCATCCCAAAAGGGAGACAGAATTCGGCTTACATGTTTGCTTAAGCAGAAAAAAACAGGTCTATTTGATAGGGCTGTTTTTTTATTATTTTGGGACTACTGGCAAATGCGGAATCTGCACCGCTATTGGTCGGCGGTAGGACGGATAAGTCGTGGCTGGCGCGTCAGAGTCCTCGGCGGAGAGACTCTGACGGGGAGGGAAATTATTCTAATTGACCTAATTGCTCTAATTGACCTAAAAAAATCCCAAATTCTAATGTCAAATGTGCTGGCGCGTCAGAGTCCTCGGCGGAGAGAGCATGACGGGGAGCGGCCTTGGTATCGGGATGGGGGCAAGCGGTTGGTGACGGCGACAAAACGGTTGGTCGTTTTCGGAGTTGGGGGCGCATTTTTTTGCGACGGGCGCGCAAATGGTTGCGCGCCTTCGGCTGTGGAGAGTCAGATAACGGATAAGACGTATATGACTTATATGACGGATAGGGAATTAATTGTAATTAAGTAATTGGGTAATTAACGGTTGGTTGAAGAAAAGTTGCCAAGGATGGATAAATTGTTCTATTGTTAAATTGTTGGACGGATAGGACGGACGTTTAAGTTGCTATCGCAACATAGACGTCAAGATCTTTTTGAGATTTTTAGCTTGATTGCGCGTCTAGCGCTTCATTGACAAGAGCGTCGGCTTGTTTGTTGGCTTCGCGATAGATATGGATAAATTTTATTTTTTTAAAATATAAAGTTAAATTCCAAACTTTTACAAAAAGTTTGGCCAGATTTTTATCTTTAACTTTATATTTTTGGCTAAGTTGATTGACAATAAGCTCGGAGTCGGAATAGAGGTCTACGGTTTCGGCTTTAAGCGCCTTGGCGCGAGATAGCGCGGCGATAATCGCTTCGTATTCGGCTTGATTGTTGGTTGCCACGCCTAAAAATTTTTTAAATTTTTCTTTTTTTCCATCGTATTCTAAAACGTAGCCAAGCGCCGCCGGACCGGGGTTGCCGCGCGCGCCGCCGTCGGTATGAATTTTTAGATGCATAGATGTAGATTGTTAAATTGATAAATTGTTGACGACAAATTGTCAAATTGTTTCCGCCAAAGGCGGATCAGCCCCGGGCTGAAAATTGATAAATTGTTGGACGGAGAAGACGGATAAATTGTTCTATTGTTAAATTGTTAAATTGTTGACGACAAATTGTTAAATTGTTTCCGCCAAAGGCGGATCAGCCCCGGGCTGAAAATTGATAAATTGTTGGACGGAGAAGACGGATAAATTGTTCTATTGTTAAATTGTTAAATTGTTGACGACAAATTGTTAAATTGTT
>CAYHQU010000092.1:2377-3821 GCA_964358955.1 uncultured Gammaproteobacteria bacterium
ATATTTGCGGATAATTTTATATCTACAATTTTCAGTTGCAGTTCTTTTGAGCCGTTCCAAATATTGATGTCAATTTCATAAACTAGGTCGATTCTATCCCCCGCTTTAAGGCGTTGGCACCAATTGCCGAAACAAAAGCCGATAATTTTGCGCTCGGCTCCTTTTTCATCTTGAACGATTATCCGCAAATGCTTGCCGTCTCTACCAACCGGTTGGGTTGAAACAACTTTTAGATTAGTTGATAAAAAAGTTGGTTTTTGATTACTTTGCCCGAAAGGTTCAAACTGACTTAATCGCTCTTGCAGTTCCATATTTACTTCAGTTAGCGGTATTTTAAGGTCAATTTTCAGGGTGGGATTTAGTTTTTCCGGCTGAATTGTATTTTCTACGACTGAAGTAATTTTGGCGACAAATTTTTCAAAATTTTCTTGCTTTAACGTTAGACCGCAGGCCTGGGAATGGCCGCCGAAACGAATCAATAAATCCTGGCATTTTCCAAGGGTTTCGGTTATATCAAGTATCGGGATACTTCGGCCCGAGCCAACCATTTGTCCGTCTGGGCGTTGACTTAAAATTATTGACGGCCGAAAATATTCATCGGTAAGTTTTCCGGAGACAAGGCCGAGAATGCCAACCGGCCAGCTTTCGCCTTTGGCGATTAATATTTTTTTTGATTCAATGTCGGAGAGTTGGGCTTTGGCTTGGGTTAAAATTTGGTCGGTTAGGTTTTGCCGTTTTTGATTTTTATCATTTAGGTCGTTGGCGATACTTAAGGCGTGGTCAAAGCTTTGCGTTATTAAAAGTTCGTAGGCGGTTGAGGCGTGGTCAATGCGGCCGGCGGCGTTAATGCGAGGCGCGAGCTGAAAACCAATTTGATGAGCGGTAATTTTTCTAAGGTCGGTTCGGGAAATTTCGGCAAGCGCTTTCAGACCTAAATTTTTTGTTTTTTGCAAGACAACAAGACCGTATTTTACCAAGGTTCTGTTTTCGCCGAGCAGAGGACACATATCGGCGACAGTCGCCACAGCGACAAGGTCTAAAAACCATTTTTCTAAGCCGAGAGGAAGCGGGGTGATTTTAGCTTGTTGATTGATGATTTCCGATTGGTGGCTACTGACTGGTCCAACCCCCCCTCGCCCCCCCTTGTCTAAGGGGGGGAAAATGACGGGCGACGACGATCCAATATCTAAGCCGAGAGAAAGGGAGGTGATTTCAGATTTCTCCGTCTGTAAGCCAGGGGATCCCTCGCCTCCTTCCGAAGGCGATCCCGCTAAGCGGGACGAATGTCGCCTTCGGTCGTCGCTCGGGATGACAGAGGATGTTTGGGGAAAGATAGATTGGTATTTTTTTCTTGATTTTTCCGAGAGGATGGCCTGCGCCAGTTTAAAAGCGACGCCGCAGCCGGAAAGCTCGGAGAATGGATAGGTTTGGTTGGCAATTTTTG
>CAYHQU010000093.1:0-3785 GCA_964358955.1 uncultured Gammaproteobacteria bacterium
GCATAGCTCGGTGCGGGGCAGGCAAGTAGCTTCAGTTTCCTTGATTCCCTTGACCCCTCTGGTCTTCTGGACACTTGGGAACAAAGCCCTTGGTCACTTTGTGATCAAGGGCTTTTATATTTTTTCAAAAAATCCCTGTCCTCTAATTGTCTTGAACGGGGATTTTCTTTTTGAAAAAATAAAAAATAAAAATGTAAATTTAGCAGGCGTACGCCCGTCAAATTTACATATTAAAATTTTTAAATTTTATTAAAATTATTTTATTAAACCAAAATATTTTTTAACATCCAACTGATTGTCAAAAGATTTTACAACCATAAACCTGACATGTTTTTTAAGTTTAAAATATTCAACTAAAAATTCAATTTCCCGCTCGCATTTATAAGGGGTAATGTAAACGCTTTTTTGCAGTTTATAAAAATCCAACTGCCTTAAATAAAATCTTAACGTCTCTCTTAATCTTCTTTTATTGTTTGGAATATCAAAAATTACTAGCCGCCATTTATAATCCCAGCGCTTCTTTTTTAAAACCATCGTTTCTAATTTGTAGGTAAGCGCTCTTTGTCTGCCCAAATCCGAAAGCTGCAAAGTAATTGAGCCGTCTTTATTTTGTTTTGCGCCAATAAGTTTTGATTGATATAAACTGCGAATGGCGTGCCGCAGAGAATGGTATTCAATATATTCAATTTCTTTCCAGGCCCGGCCAATACCTTTTATAATCTTAAAGGTTTTATATGGATTTCGGTTTAGCCCCAAAACCGCGCCCCCTAAAAGAAGCAGTAAGATTTTTTTCTGATTAACTCCAAATCTTTGCCACATAAATAGTGAATGTAAATTTAGCAGGCGTACGCCCGTCAAATTTACAAATTAAAATTTTTAAAATTTAAGACTTTAAAAAATAAGTAAAGGTTTGAACGTGAGCTTTTAAGAGATTCCAAGAATTAATTTTGCGCAGTCTTCTAATAATAAATGACGGCCGCAAATAACAGCTTCTGTACGCTTTTTTGTAATATTTTTCTATTGTTTTATTGTCAACTGTTGGCAGTCTCATCACATAATGATATAAATCATAATTATCCCAATTCTTTGTTATTAGGTATTCATTTTTATCCGCCCAGCCAAACATTTCCGTTCCCGGATAAGGAGTCGTCACGTTAAAAAGATAAATATCGGCATTTAGACTTTTGGCAAATTTAATTGAATCTTCCATTGTCATTTCAGTCTCGCCCGGATTGCCCAGCATAAACATCGCCCTGACCTCAATCCCGATTTTTTTTGTCGTCTCAACAATTTCTTTTATTCTCTCAAGCGGCGGCACTCTTTTTTTTATATTTTCTAAAATTTCCTTGCTTGTTGTCTCAATGCCATAACCGATCTGATGACAGCCCGCCTCATGCATCATTTCCAGTATTTCTTCCGAGACGCAGTCAAGCCGCGACATGCAGCCCCAGCTTATGCCCAATTTCGCCTCTATTAGCATTTTACATAATTCAAAAACATTCGCCCGATTAACCGTAAAAGTATCATCATAAAAATTAATATCGCGGACTCCAAATTTATCATGTAAAAATTTAATATGATTGAATATTTTTTGGGCTGACATAAAGCGAATTTTTTTTCCCATCGCCCCAGAAAAACAAAAAGTGCAGGTTCCCGGACAGCCCCTTGAAGTCGTGATGCTGACCGAAGGTAGCTGTTTAAAATTGCCAAGCGTCGGTCGGTATAATTTTAGATCAATGAGTTCATAAGCGGGTGTTGGCAGCAAATTTAAGTCCGCTATTAACTCTCGCGGCTGGTTATGAATAATCTGCCCGTTTATTTTATATGACAGCCCGTCTATTTCCGAATAGGCGCGGCCAGCCAAAAGTTCAACAATCGTCTGCTCGCCTTCGCCCCTGACAACAAAATCCACAAATTGTTCAGCCAAAACTTCGTCCGCCATGACTGTTGCGTGTATTCCGCCAAAAACAATTTTTATATTTGGAAAATTTTGTTTTAGCAGTTTTGCGATGCTTAGCCCCGGCTTTATTTGCACTGTATTGGCCGTGATGCCAAAAAAATCCGGTCTTAATTTCAAGACGCGCTCTAAAAATTCCGCCTCTGAAAATTTTTTAACCTGTAAATCAATTAAATCAACCTTAATATTATTCGCTTTAATAAAAGCCGCCAGTTGGAGCAGTCCAAATGGCAGTGATGATTGTTTTATTGTATTCCAAATACTGTCAGAACCGGATTTGGTTTTCGCCGGCTCTATTAAAAGAATTGAACTCATAAAAACTTTTAAAAATTTTGTTATGCGCAAAATTTTATTGTCCGCGGCTGCTAAGCACGGTCTTTATTGTCTTAAGCGCAATGCTTAAATCTAAGCCCAAAGAACGGTTTTTAATGTAAAATAAATCGTATTTAAGTTTTTCTAAACTTTCTTTTTCCGAGCCGCCGTATGCCGGCCCCATAACCTGCGCCCAGCCGGTAATTCCCGGCCGAACCAGCAACCGTTCCTCATAAAAAGGAATTTTTTCTTTTAACGTCTGGACAAATTCCGGACGCTCCGGCCGCGGTCCGATTAAACTCATCTCGCCGCGTAAAATATTTATAAGCTGGGGAATTTCGTCAATCCGCGTTTTTCTAAAAAATCTGCCGACTCGCGTTATTCGCGGGTCGTCTTTTTGCGCCCATTGCGGCCCGCTTTCTTCAGCGTCAATAGTCATCGTCCGAAATTTCATTGCCAAAAATTTTTTGCCGTTTCGGCCGACTCTTTTTTGGGTAAACAGCGCCGGTCCGCGCGAATCAATTTTGATTGCTAAAATAATAATCGGCACCAACGGCAGTGAAATAACTAAACCAACCGCCGCCGCCAAAAAATCAAAAAATCTTTTTATAATCTCATAAAATTTTTTTGAACTTTCCGCCAGGTTTGATAAAAACCAATCATGGTCAATCGCCTCAACCGGAATTTTACCGGTGATTTTTTCGTAAAAACCGGCCAGCTCCATAAAATCAATCCGCATTTTTAAACATTCAAAAATATTTTTTAATATCAAAGAATTGCCGTCTCTTTTCGCCGCTAAAATAATCAAATCAACTTGATTATTAAGGCAGATATTTTTTAAATCATTAAACGATTCTTTAACTGATATTGAGGAATCCAGCGCTAAATCCGCAATTTCTTTTTTTTCATAATTTATAATTGTTTTTAGCTTAAACCCAAGCTGCGGCTCGGCCGTTATTTTTTTTATCGCTTCCTTCGCGAAATTATTGACGCCGACAATCATTATATTTTGCGCTAACTTCGGTGATTTAATAAAGCGGTAAAAAATTAACCGCCAAAAAAATAATAAAATAAAAGTTATAATTAAATCAATCAGCAAAATTCGCTGCGGCCTGATTGTAAATAGCCGCAGGTGCCCGATATAAAAAAAGGCGATCGCGATTCCGCCCGAAATTATTAAACTTCGCGTTAACTTATTAATTAAATTCATCCGCCCGCGCGAAATATCAAATTCGTACAAATCATCAATATAAAAAATGACCAGCCAAATTAAAAAAACAACCGTAAAAGGCAGCAAGTGCTTGTTCCAAAGCCCGGCTGAATATTCACTGTAATATCTGATTATTAAAGTCAGCCATAATGAAAAATAAAGCAATATGATATCGCCCGCAATAAGAATCAACCTTTTTATTTTCATTCGCTGATGAGTCATATTTTAATTTGTGGGTAGGTTTTGATATTCAATTTATATAATACCAGTTTTTTTGATTTTTTGCAAACGGAAGCTAAACTGAAT
>CAYHQU010000094.1:0-2100 GCA_964358955.1 uncultured Gammaproteobacteria bacterium
TTTTAACATCACCTCAAGGATTTTCGCGATAGCGAAAATCCTTGAGTAGTAAAAAAGGACTGCAAAAATCTCTGCAGTCCTTTGTTGTCCACAAAGAACATCTCCCTATTTCTTCAGTAATGGAACAATCATCGTCCCGTCAAAAACAACCGACTGACCAACTTGCCAGTATGGCAACTTTCCGCCGCAATAAATCAACTTCTGACCGCCACGCAACACAACCACTAGTTGAGTTCCGGCTACCCTCTCTACCGTCTTAATAGTGGTCTCCACCCTCATCTGCTCCTCCCGTCTGTCGGCTCGCACACAATAAAACTGCTGCCAAAATGTGGTCCGAAACAAAGCCGCAACCCGGTGCCATTTCCTCCCTCAACTCGCGCCCGATCTCCCTCTCGGATACCAGGCCATTCGTCGCCAACAACCTCTCTCCCGTCTGACAAACGATACAAACACCGTCCATCATCACGCCTCTCAATCGCTTTGACCGTCGTTGAGCCGATGGTCTCCATGCCCCCTCCTTTCCTGCCCGTAGGGCAATTTTACTTCCAAAGAACATCCCTGCTAATTGTGGCTACTCCTCCCCACATTAACAGGCACAAATTAGTATCTATTCGTATCATTCGCATGCATTCGTATATTGGCATTACATTTTATTCGTAACAAAAAATACTGACCTCTATTTGGAAGATCAGCTTTTTATTTTTGGCTAAATATTAAACAATCTGATCTTCCGGTCAGCTAAAAAAGAAAAATCGATTGTTTGCAATGTTTGCCATATTTATTTTCAGTATATATCATTAAAAAAAATTGTCAAGCCCCTATTATCCCCTGCGCCGTAAGGCAGTAGTGATCCCTATATTTCAACCAAACCATACGTCTTATACGACTTATAAGACTTATATGTCCTATCTGACTTATACGTCCTATAACAGAACAATCAACAGCTCCTATGTAATTACGTCGTCCCTAATTACCAATTAATTACCAATTACTCGTCTACTCTAAATGCGCCAGCATCAATTCATTTTGCACCTTCGCTTTTAATAATGGATATTTATCTAAATTCTTATCCGCCGCCAAAATCTGTTCAACTTCCGCCTTTGCCTGAACCGCCAAATCAACATCCTGCAGGCTCGCAATTTTTAAATCGGAAAAGCCCGATTGCTCCGTGCCAAATATCTGTCCCGGCCCGCGGAATTCCAAATCCCGCTCGGCCAGTTCAAAACAATCTCGCGCCGAAATTAGCGCCTTAAGCCGCCGCAAAGTTTTTTCATTCGCGCTCTCCGAAAACAAAAAACAATATGACTGATGCTCCGACCGTCCGACTCGTCCGCGAAACTGATATAACTGCGCCAGCCCAAACCGCTCTGCTCCTTCAATAATCATCACTGTCGCGTTCGGCGCGTCAACTCCAACCTCAACAACCGACGTTGCCACCATTATATTAATTTTATTCTCTAAAAATTTTTTCATTTTTTCTTCTTTTTCTTCTGGCTTCATTTTTCCGTGTAAAAAATCAATTGCTAAATCTTTAAAAATTTCATTGTTTAATTTATTATACTCATCGGTAACCGACCGGACGCCCAGTTTATCCGACGGGTCAATCAACGGGCAAACGACAAACGCCTGCCGCCCCGCGCTAATTTGCTGCCTGACAAAATCATATATCCGCGTTCGCCCGGACGGCGTTACAATCTGTGTAATAATTTTTTGTCTTCCTGTCGGCAGCTCTAAAATTTTTGACAGCTGCAAATCGCCGTAAAAAATTAACGACAGCGACCGCGGAATCGGCGTTGCCGACAGCGTTAAAAAATGCGGCGTCACATCCTGCTGCTTGTTGGTGTCCTCACTATCCTGCTGCTTGTTGGTGTCCTCACCAACAAGCAGTGTGGATTTCTCTTTTAACGCCTTCCGCTGCTCAACCCCGAACCGGTGCTGCTCATCAATTACCGCCAAACCTAAATTTTTAAAACTAATCCGTCCCTGCCCGACAGCGGCGGGTCCGCCTTGGGCGGATATCAGCGCGTGCGTCCCAACAATAAAATCAACCGCGCCGCTTTTAATTTTTTTTATCAATTCCGTCTTCTTTATTTTTTCCCC
>CAYHQU010000094.1:2200-3756 GCA_964358955.1 uncultured Gammaproteobacteria bacterium
TGATTAGCCAAAATTTCCGTCGGCGCCATAAATACTGTCTGCAGCCCCGCCGCCGCCACCGATACGGCGGCAGTCGCCACCACCACCGTCTTTCCCGACCCAACCTCTCCTTCAACCAAACGGTTCATCGGCCGCTCCCGCCCCAAGTCCTGCAAAATCTCCCAAGCCGCCTTTTTCTGGTCGCCGGTTAGTTTATAAGGCAAGCTGTCAACAAACTTTTTTGTCAGCTCTTGCTGAAAAACAACCTGCGGCGCCTTGTTCGCCGAAAACTCCTGCTTTGAAAGCCTGATTCTTAACTGCAGTAAAAATAGCTCATCAAACTTAACCCGCCGCGCCGCTTCTGTAATATTTTTATTTTCCGCCGGAAAATGAATTTGCGCCAGCGACCAGCCAAGTTTCGGCAAATTCAATCTCTCTAAAATTTCTTCCGGCAGCCAATCGGCAATTTGAGAAACCGCTCCCAGCGCCTGCTTGATTAAAAACCGAATTTGTTTTTGCGTTAAATTTCCTGTTACCGAATAAATCGGCACCAGCCGTCCGGTATGAATATTATCTCCTGCCGCTTTTTCATAAACCGGGCTTACAAGCTCAATTTGATCGTATCCATACCCGACTTTCCCGGACAAAAAAACTTCATCGCCCGGCTTCAATGCTTTGGTTAAAAACGGCTGATTAAACCAAACCGCGTATATTGAATCTTTCCCTTCGGAAATAACGGCTTGCGTTACCATCTTCCGCTTTACCGGACTTCTCCGGTTAGCAATTAGTTCAATCACCCCGCGCACCGTTGCGGTCATCCCCGGCTGCAGCTCCGAAATTTTTAAAACGCGCGAAAAATCATCATACCGAAATGGAAAATAAAAAATTAGGTCCTGCGCCGTCTCAAGACCCAACTTTTTCAGCCGCCCCGCCGTCGTCTTCCCGACCCTCGTCAGCTGTTCAATTTTTGTGTCCAGAGCGATTGTCATAAAAACTGTTTGTCGTTAAAACAATAAAACACAAGAACATTAAAACAAAACGGACGACCCTGAATCTAATGTTTTAATGTTTTCTTGTCCCGCTTAGCGGGATGATTTTTTGTCCCGCTAAGCGGGATGATTTTTTGATTTCTTGACCCGCGAAGCGGGATGATTTTTTGATTTCTTGATTTCTTGTCCCGCTAAGCGGGATGTTTTCTTGATATATTTATTATAAGAAAACCTTGAAATTACGTCGCTCGGTTCAAATGATCCCGCTGATGCGGGACCATTTATCCCTCGCTAGTAATTATAACACAACAATAACCAACCCTCAATCCTAAAAAATCACCAAATAAAATATAAAATACTCACGATCGTGAGTATTTTATATTTTCTATTGTCGCAATCCCGCAACCGCGGACGACATTCTCCAACCGAAGGCGATCCCGCGATGCGGGACGAATATCGCCTTCGTGGCTCCCGCTCAAACAAAAAACAAAAAAAAAGCCCCGAGCGAAAACGTGTTCCGCGGGGGCTCGTACTATCTGTTAGTAAACTAATACCAACAGACAGATGGGAGGATGTTCGCGTTACTTA
>CAYHQU010000095.1:0-3678 GCA_964358955.1 uncultured Gammaproteobacteria bacterium
TTTTAATGAATCTTACCTAATATATAAAAGCGGATTATTTCGGTAGCCGGCAACTCGAACTTCAAAGTGCACATGCGGCCCCGTTGATCGCCCGGTTGAGCCTTCAGCCGCGATGGTCTGTCCGGCCTGCACATAGTCGCCAACCTGAACATAAAGCTTGCTTAAATGTCCATACAAAGTCTGCATGCCGCCTCCATGGTCAATGACAATCATAATGCCATAACCGGTATTCCAACCGCCTTGCGCTTTTATAACTGTTCCTGCCGCCGCGGCTCTTATTGCTGAACCAAACGGACAGGCAATATCAACTCCATGATGCCGCCAATTGTAATATTGGGTGATCCGGCGGCAGGTATTCGGCCAAACCATGTTGCCGCTGCCGGTTACACCGCCCGTTGTTGGAGCCGGCGTCTCGGTTCTTGTTCTTAAGCTGTAAGTCGTAACGGGCTGCGGTTTTGATCCGCCCGGAATAATTAATTTCTCGCCAATAGAAATATCTTCGGCCGAAGCCAACTTATTAAATTCAATAATATCATCAACTTCCGCGCTGTATTTCTTGGCGATTTTCTGCAGCGTGTCGCCCCGGACAATCATATAGCGAAGTCCCGATACTGGCAAAATTGTAATTTTTTGTCTCGGTCTGATTACTGAATATGATGTTAAATTATTTTCCCAAAGTAATGTATTAACCGAAACGCCAAATTTTTGGGCGATTCCCGAAATCGTGTCTCCTTCAAGCACTGCATATTCAACAATGTTATCCCTCCTTCTAATCTCTTGTTCTGCTGGCGATAAAATTGGTTTTACAATTGCCCCGCTTCCGGTAACAATCCCCGGCGCTAGCTGATTTTCCGCGCCGTACTCGCTTATCTGCGGTTTACTTTCCAGCGCCGCGTAACCTAAATAACGGCTGATTTTTTTTGTCTCTGTTGTGACTTTTCCTTCTTCAATTACGCCCAAATCCGTCTGTCCGGCCAAACTCGCAATTACTGAAGTATAGCCGATGTCTTCGCGTCGAACTTCGTAAGCGTTTAAATTTGCCGAGACGACAAATATCGCGATAATAATTATTGCCAAATGAATAATATAGCGGCGGCTGAACGGATGGATAATTTTATTTTTGCTTAAAAGCGGCGCGTAAAATCTTATGACAATTCTTTTTATTCCTAAATAAATATCATAAATCGGAACGATAATTTTAAACGCGACTTTCCCGCCGATTTTTAAAATAAAAACCGCCGGCTTTACAGCCGGAACTCCTAGCTTTTTTAATAATTTTATGATTTTGAAAAAGCCAAGCAGTAATTTTATTGAGATTTTTTTAAGCCCAAAATTTATATAATTTTTTGTTAATGTTTAAATTTTACCATAAAATTGCCTGGTAAATATTGATTTCTTTTACTTTTAGGATACCATATTTTTGCACGTTGGTCAAAGAAGTTAAATTTGCTTTAAAAATAAAAAATTGTTAAAATAAATAGACGATATCCAAAATGACCCCGCACCTGCGGTGTCGTCTCGAGCGAGGCCCGAACTGCGCGATGGTCAATAAAACAATAAAACAATCGAACAATTTAACAATCAAACATTTTTAATTTAAACTATGGACATCACATTATGAAAACGCACCAGTCCGCCGGAAAAATTGCGGCCTGGCGAAGTTTTGGAGCGAGCAAATTTTTGAGTCGTAGTCCCGCTAAGCGGGATGAAAAAATTTGTCGCGAAAAACGAGCCAGACGCAATTTTAACAAGTTATTGAGTGCGGAGTCATAATGTGATGTCCATATGCTATGCAAACTTTTTTCTACATTCTAATCATCATCATCCTCGTCGCTGGCTTTACCGCCATGTATTTTTTGCTTTCAAAAAAACGAGATGAAAAACCTGACGACAAATCTTTACTAATGCTTCAAAACCAAATCAATGAAATTGTAAAAACCCTTGACGGCAAATTATCTGAATCAACAAAAATGATGCAGCGGCAATTCTCTGAAAATACAAAAATTATCCAAGGCATAACCGGCCAGTCAACCCGGATGATTTCTAATATTACCGAAAAATTAACTTCGCTTGATAAAACCAACCAACAAGTAATTGGTTTTTCCGAACAGCTCTCTAACTTAGAAAAAGTGCTTACCTCCCAAAAAAATCGCGGCAACTTAGGCGAAGCCGGCCTTCAGCTCGTGTTAGAAAATATCCTACCGCCAACTGCTTTTAAAATGCAGTACAAATTTCCAAACGGTGAAATTTGCGACGCTGCCGTCTTTACTAAAGACGGCATTATTCCTATTGACGCTAAATTTTCCTTAGAAAATTACCGCCGCATTTTGGCTGAAAAAAACGAAGACCAAAAAATATTACTTGAGCGTGAATTTAAAAATGATTTAAAAAAAAGAATTGATGAGACTTCAAAATACATTAATCCTAAAAATGGCACGCTGGATTTTGCCTTTATGTTCATTCCGGCCGAAGCAATCTATTATGACTTGCTTGTTAACGAAGTCGGCGCCGTCAAAGTAAATACCCGAAGTTTAATTGACTACGCCTTCCGTGAAAAAAAAGTTGTTATTGTTTCCCCGACAACTTTCGCCGCCTATCTGCAAACCGTACTCCAAGGCCTGCGCGCTTTAAAAATTGAAGAAGACGCGAAAGTTATCCAAAAAAATGTTGAAGCCCTCCAACGCCACATCCGCGCCTACGAGGACTACATGCAGCGCCTCGGCGCCCAGCTTGCCACTACCGTTAATACTTATAACACTGCTCATAACGAGTATGCAAAAATTGATAAAGATGTTGTTAAAATCGCCGGTGGTGAAAAGTTTGTTGAGCCGCTGCAGATTGATAAGCCGCCGGCGTAATCATTGCTCAATTGTTCGATTGCCCCATTGTTAACGGGTTAACAAAGTAAGTAACAATCGAACAATGAAACAATCGAACAATGAGGAGATAAATAAAATAGAAAAACATAAAATGCAATCTGAAGCCGACAATAATAATATTAACAAGGCCATCATAAAAACCCTGGCTTTTTTTGATCTTTTTGATTATCCTCTAACCCCCTGGGAAGTTTATAAATTTTTATATAAGAAGCCGGCCAAATATTTTGATGTTATAATCGCTTTGAGTAATTTAGTGCAAAATAAAAAAATAGAAACTAAAAACAGTTTTTATTTTTTGCCCGGAAAAACTGAAATATATAACGTAAGAAAAGAGCGCTATCTGATTGCGAATAAAAAATATAAAATTGCCCGGCGCGCCGCCCGTTGGCTTTCTTGGTTAACTCATCTAAAAATGATTGCGGTCTGTAATAATCTTGCCTATAGTAATTCAAAAAATGACAGCGACATTGACGTCTTCATCATTACTGCCAAAAATAAAATTTGGCTGACGCGCCTGCTTATAACTTTAATTTTACAGTTAGCCGGCCTTCGCCGCCACGGCTTAAATATTAAGGATAAAATTTGTTTAAGTTTTTATCTCACCGAAGACAATTTAAAACTCCAAAATATTGCCCTAAACCCCGATCCCTATTTTTATTATTGGTTTTTGACTTTAACGCCAATCTTTGATGGCAACATCTATTTTGAATTTTGGCGAAACAATAACTGGCTTAAATTTTATACCCCAAACGCTTTTCCTAAAATTATAAACTCTCATCGTGGAATTAAAAACAGTAAA
>CAYHQU010000096.1:0-3672 GCA_964358955.1 uncultured Gammaproteobacteria bacterium
ACTCTCTGTTTGGGCTTGCCGGATAGTCCGATTGCGGAGTGTGATGTCTATATATATGAAAATATCAATTTCAAAAAAGTTATTATTAATAATTGCTGCTTTAGCCGATTATAATCGCAGCTGTTTCAGCTGGCAGCTTGCGCTCGCCATGCCTGACGACCCTCGCCGTTTTAAATACCGTCGTTGGCTAAAAAAAATGTTAAAAAATAAAAAAGAAAATCAAAAATTGTATACCGCGCTTCATCGCTTTAAAAAAGCCAAACTACTTGAAGAAAAAATATTTTATAATAGCAAGGGTTATGTTTTAACGCCCAAAGGCTATTTAAAGTTTTATCGGTCTTGCCCGCAAAATTATAAATTAAAAAAATATCCTAACAAAAAATATCTGATGGTTTTTTTTGACATTCCGGAAAAGGAGCGGCAAAAACGTGATGATTTAAGATTTATTCTTCGCGAGCTTGGTTTTCAACCAATCCAAAAAAGTGTCTGGGCAACCGAGTACCAAGTTGAAAAACAATTGCAGACTGCGATTACCAATTGTGCTTTAGAAAGATATGTAAAACCGTTAATCGTTCAAGAATTGCCAGCAAATTATTAATTTTTTTACCTAAACATTATACGACGATCGTGGTATAATGTTTAGGTAAAATTTATGCCCGGTATGGAAAAAATTAATAAAAAAATTTTTAAGACAATTTTTTTTGTCGCCGTTTTTGCCTCCGCCTTAAGTTTATTTTTTGTCATTAATAACCAAAAGCCGGCTGGTAAAATTGAGTCAAGCGAAGCTGATTTTGATAATAATTTAAAAATAATTTTTTTTGATGTCGGCCAGGGCGACTCGGCTTTGATTATTACTCCCAAACAAAAAACAATTTTCATTGACGGCGGTCCGGACAATACGGTTTTATATAAACTGGGGGAGTACCTGCCATATTGGCAAAGAAAAATTGATTTGATGGTTTTGTCCCACCCCCACGCCGATCACCTCGTCGGCTTTAATGAAGTCCTAAGGCGTTATGACGTAAAAAAAATTTTAATGACCGGTGTTCTGCATGCCACTTATGAATACGAAGAATGGCTTAACCAGCTTAAAGACCGACAAATCCCAATTGAAATCGCCGTCGGCCCAAGCGGAATTGACTTCGAGCCCGACACACGGCTGCAAATTTTATACCCAACCGAAAGCCTGGCAGAAACCAAAATGGAAAATTTGAATAACAGCTCGATCGTTTTAAAAGTTACTTATGGCCAAAATTCACTCTTATTTACTGGCGACCTTGAGTCCGACGTCCAAAGCACAATCCTTGACCAAGACTTAAGCGCCCTAATTTTAAAGTTCCCTCATCACGGCTCAACTAACGGCTATTCCGAAAAATTTATCAATGCTGTCAACCCGAAATACGCCGTCATCTCCGCTGGCGAAAATAATTTCGGCCACCCGTCAAAAAGAACAATTAACGCGCTGGAGCGCGCCGGCGTCAAAATTTTAATAACTAAAGATTTGGGCGATATAATATTCAACTGCAACCAAACCAAATGCGTTTACGAAACCACCGGCGCCAACGCCAACGCCGGGAATTGACTTTTTAAAAAATATTTGTTAAACTATACTTATAATAATTTAATTAACTCCTATGGACATCACATTATGAAACCGCACCAGTCCGCCGGAAAAATTGCGGACTGGCGCAGTTTCGCAGCAAGGGAAATTTGAGCCGTAGTCCCGCTTAGCGGGAAGAAAATTTACCGAAGCGAGAAACCAGCCAGACGCAATTTTAACAAGTTATAGGGTGCGGAGTCATAATGCGATGTCCATCTATGCTATGCAAAAATCAAAATTAAAAATTTTATTAGTTGAAGATGACAAAACTTTAATTGAAATGTATCAAATAAAATTTAAAGAAATCGGCTGGGATATAACTGTCTTGTCCAATGGCAATGATGTTTTAGAAACTGCGAAAAAGAACAAACCAGCCATTATTTTATTGGATATTATGCTTCCCGGCATTGACGGTTTCGGCGTTCTTGCCGAGCTAAAAAAAGAATCAACAACAAAATCTATTCCCGTAATTTTGCTCTCAAATCTTGGCCAGCAATCCGATATTCAAAAAGGAAAAAAACTTGGCGCCGCCGATTATCTCGTCAAAGCCGATTTTACCCCCGCTCAAGTTGTTGATAAAATTACATCAATTTTAAACAAATAATTTATAAACTATGTCAGACATTATTAGAGAACGAACCGTCGTGCTTTGCAAGCCCGACACCGTCAAAAGGGGATTGATCGGCGAAATTATCAGCCGTTTTGAAAAAGCCGGCCTAAAGATAGTGGCCGCCAAAATGGTTTGGGTTAATGCCAATATCGCCAAAAAACATTATCCGGAATCGCGAACAGAACTTCTTGAAGGCATTGGCCGCAAGACCTTGGAAACTTATGAAAAATACGGCAAAGATCCGAAAGAACAATTCGGCCAAATGTCCGCGCTGGAAATTGGTAAAATGGTAAACTCTTGGAATATTGATTTTATTACCTCCGGACCGGTTATGGCCCTTCTTCTTGAAGGCGCCCATGCGATTGATAATGTCCGCATGATAGTTGGCAATACTCTTCCAACCTTTGCGCAGCCAGGCACAATCAGAGGCGATTATTCTGTTGATTCCCCGGCGCTTGCCAATGAACGCAAACGCGCCGTCAGAAATTTGGTTCACGCCTCCGGCAATGCGCCAGAAGCAAAATATGAAGCCCAGCTCTGGTTTAAAAAAACTGAAATCCATGATTATAAGCGCAGTGACGAAGACACCATGTTTGCTTAAACTTTTTTATAAAAACAGCCCCATATTCCGGGGCTGTTTTTGTTTGGAAAAACTGGTGTCCGAATTATTCTGCTATAGACAATAGAGGACAATAAAATAATATAAATGATAATAAAATACAATAAAATAATATTAACTACTGTTAATAACTATTATTGACAATAATAGACATAATATTGTAAAATTAAATCAAACAATCTAATCCTGCCGCCAAAAGCTTTTAATAGCTGCAGTTTGGCTATTTTGTCTCAAGTCGGCAAGTCGGAATAATTGTGAATAAATATACTTTACTAACAATTCCCGAAGTCGCTAAAATCATGAAGGTAAGCCAGAAAACAGTTTACCGCTGGATTAATTCTGGCCGCCTGCGCGCTGCTCGGTTAGGCCGCAAGGTCTACCGGGTTTTTGAATCTGACCTTGTGAAATTTATAAATAAGCATGTGAAATAATGACTTTTGCATTTTAAATTAAATTCTATGATTTATTTTCGTTACGAACAGCCGCGTATTATGCGACTCCAAAAAACTAAAGAAATTATGAAAAGCACGGCCACGATCATTTTGTTTACCGGAATTTTTATCGGTACTCTGGTGGTGTTGGCCTGGTTAGTATAAAAAATAGCCAGCGCTTTGCCTTCGTTATCGCAAAAGGAGGGGAGCGGCCGCGAGGGCCGCGCTGGCGGGGCTGAAATTTTGAGAGTGAAGATAAAATTGAGCTGAAGCCGGCGGCGTTAGCGGTGGATTTGTAAATCAACCTAATCGGCTAGCGCAAAACATCAGAAATTTGTTACATGTTACATGCTACATGTTACATGATCTGGCCTTGACAAGTTTTTTTATCTGCGTTACCATGATAATAATC
>CAYHQU010000097.1:0-3617 GCA_964358955.1 uncultured Gammaproteobacteria bacterium
TAAATTCCGCTGCTGTTGACAATACAGTTAATATCAATGTAGCCGACATATTTTTCCGCCTGCAGTTTCGGCTCTATTTTTTTTAAGGTGGCGTTAAAAATTTTATTTGGAGCGCTCCAGAAGACGCTTGTACCCATCTCGCCCGTGAGCGGTCCTAGATCGCCGGGAAAAAATCTTTTATGTTCAAAATTGACATTAATTGGGTAAGCAAACTCCGTTCCGTTAAAAAACGCTCCGACCGCCACCTCAACCCCCATGATTCTTTTTTGCAACTGAAAGGTTTTAATTATTTTTGACCAAACCTGTTTGTATGAGGTTAGCATTTGGACGATGTCGCGGCCATCGTCTTCTTGGCCGATAAATAAAAATTGTTTTTCATTTTGCGCCTTGCCGCTGGGTTTTATCACATATTTATCCGGATTTTTTTTTACAAATTCAATTGCTTCATCAAAAGAGTTAAAGTCGTGGTGGGGGATAATATTAATGCCGGCGGCTTTTAGCTCTTCTTGCCCAAACGCGCGATCGTCTTCAAGCATATCAGTATACGGCGTCCCGCCAACAACTTTTTTCCCGGCGTCTCTTAATTTTTTGGCAATTTTTCCAAAGCCCAGCACATCATCAAACACGATGACATCAGCCCAATCAGCTTCTTTTTCCCAGTCATCAGTTTTTGGCACAAATCCGTCGGCAATATCTTTTTCATCTTTTTCATCAATAAAATATTTTACCTCATTGCCTTCGGTGGCTGTGTGCCAGGCGACATCGGAAATTAATGCGTCATAAGAAATAAATAAAAATTTTTTTGAGTCCATTTTTTTGCAAATTATTTTTTAAATATAAATTTCCCCCAAATTTTTTTAAAATAAGGCAGAGTTAGTGTTGAAAGCATAAAAGCTACTGCTGGCACAATCGCATTTAGAAATGGCCGCTCAATTTTAATTGCTCGTAAATAAAGTGAAACAGTCAAATAAGTAAACAATACCAAAAGTAAACGGCGAGTAAAACTTATTTCCCAATCCTTGTCTTTTTCAACTTTTAAATTTCTCTCTTTTATTAATTTTATTTCTTTTTCTAAATTTTCTAATTGAGTCATATTTTTTATATAACCTAATTTTATCAGCAATTTATTATTATTACAAGAAAAAAATAAAAAACTGCATCATCGGCAACATTCTGCTTTTCACATTATCAACAATTATATTTTAGCAGTAAATTAAAAATTTTACAAAATTTTCTCAATAATCTATACTATATAACGGAGCTTAGCTCCCAGTGCTGGGAGCTAAGCTCCATGCTGTTAAGTTAAATTCTATGATAAAAGTAAAAAAAACCTGTCGGTCAAAATTGTTTTTTATTTTAATCGCGCTGGTTTTTATAATCGCCCTTGCCGCCGCCTCGGCTTTTTATTTTGTCCCAAAACTCAATAAAAAACCGGCCCAAGCCAATGTTTCTGAAAATATCTATATCAGTTTTGTTGATGAAATCTACGATAAAATTAAAGCCAACTATTGGGAAAAAATTTCTGACGATGAGCTATCAAACCTCTTTAAGCTCGGCGCCGAAAAACTGTCTGGCAAACCCCAAACCCTAACCTTAAATGATAAAATTGGTCTAAATAAAATGTTGGAACAAATAATCTCCTCAATGTCCGGGCAACAAAAACAGCAATTTATCCCCCAGCTTGCCGACCTCGTCTTAAAAAATTTAAAACCTTTTGGCCGCAGTGGCCTTTACACGCAAAAACTTGAGCAAGAGCTGGCTAATAAAGTTAAAAATATAAATCCCGAAATTAATTTGTATGCCGATCTGGGGCTGGCGGCCGGCGCAACAGAACAAGAAGTCAAAATCGCCTACGAAGAAAAAAAAGCCGAACTGGAAAAACAAAAAACTCCGGAAGCCGAAGCGGAACTAAAAAAAATCGCCTACGCCCACGAAGTTTTAGCCGAACCCGAGCGCAAACAAAAATATGATAGTTTTGGCATTGAGCCAACAATTCTCTATCGTCTAATTAAACCAAACATCCTACACCTGCGCATTACTCGTTTTTCCCCCACCACTTTAGACGAATTTCAAAAAGCCACCGAAGCCGTTGATCAGGGTGAAATTTTAGATACCCTGATTTTAGATTTGCGCAGCAACATCGGCGGCGCCATTGACGCCATGCCTTATTTTCTCGGCCCTTTTATTGGCAAAGACCAATACGCGTATGAATATTATCGGCAGGGTGAACGTGAACCGTATAAAACAAAAGTCGGCTGGCTGCCTTCTTTAGTCCGCTACAAAAAAGTGATAATTTTAATTGATGAAAAAGCGCAGTCATCCGCCGAGCTCATGGCGGCCTCGCTAAAAAAATATAATGTTGGGGTAACGGTTGGTGTTCCGACTAAAGGCTGGGGCACCATTGAACGCGTCTTTGAACTGGAAAACCAAATCTCGCCGGCTGAAATTTATTCAATGTTTTTGGTGCACACAATAACTTTGCGTGACGATGGTGAGCCAATCGAAGGTCGGGGAGTGGAACCATTGATAAACGTGCAGGATCCAAGCTGGACAAAAGAATTATATAAATATTTTAATTCCAACGAAATTGTTTCTGTTGTCAAACAGCTTTGGGACGAGGGGGTGGAATAATTCAAAATGTGGCAGGCAAAATGAATAATTACTTTGAATTATATTATATTAATTATTAACCTAAAAATTTATGATGATTTATAAGTGCGATCTCTGTAAAAAAGAAATCAAGAAAGAAAATAATCAAATTGTGGCCGGTGCTGATTATAATCGGTTTACTTTTTGTCAAAAATGCGGTCAGCCGATTTTAAAGTTTTTAGAAAAACACAATTTAGTAAAAAGACCAGAATGATTTTATAAATTTTATTAAATTCTACCCGTCATATTTCGTGATCGCGCCATATATTGTTTTTAATAATAAAAAAACCCGCTTTGGGTTTTTAAAAATGCCCGGAGTGGGACTCGAACCCACACGGATCGTGAGATCCACCAGATTTTAAGTCTGGGCTGTCTACCAATTCCAGCATCCGGGCAGATAATTCTAATCCCCCTTGGGGAGGTCGGCCCTGGCTAAAGCCAGTCAGAATTATTTGTAAATTTATAATATTATCCTATAATAAAATCATGCGAAAGTCAATATTTTTAATCCTCCAAAACATCCGCAGTCTCTATAACGTCGGCGCTATTTTCCGAAGCGCCGATGCTTTTGGTATTCAAAAAATTTATCTTTGTGGAATAACTGCCTATCCGCCAAAACGCCAGATGCAAAAAATTTCCAAAACCGCCCTTGGCGCCGAAAAGTCCGTGAGCTGGGAATATCATAAACAAACCGCAACGCTCGTAAAAAAATTAAAAAAGGATGGAGTTGAAATTGTTGTTCTAGAAGTAGGTGCAAAGTCGACGTTTCGCCTACCGGATTACAAACCCAAAAGCCATGTCGCGATAATTGTTGGAAATGAAAAAACAGGCATCACAAAACCAATTCTAAAACTTGCAGACATTATTGTCTTTATCCCCATGCGCGGCCAAAAAGAATCCCTAAACGTCGCCATCGCCGCCTCAATCGCGATGTATGAGCTATCTAATAAGCCGTGATCCCTATCCCG
>CAYHQU010000098.1:0-3529 GCA_964358955.1 uncultured Gammaproteobacteria bacterium
GGTTTTATTATTAATAAAAAAAAATAAAATCATTTCTTAAAAATACGGCCCCCCCGCATTGGGGGGCCGCCTTCTTATAATAACATTGAGGTATTTGCCGATCGTCACATACGTTGATGTAAAATTATAGTGAGAAAAAACGGAAAGCGTAAGTAACCCGATGTCCTAAGACAGCCGGCCGCCTTTTTTTATCGCAAAATTAATATCAGCATTATATATAATGGGGTTTTTTATTTTCACCCCTTTCCATTTATCACCAATCAATAATTACCAATTACCAATTTTTAATAAATATGTTATAATATCTATAGATGAAACAACAAAACCTGTTGATAAATTCCCTCAAATTCGTCGCTATGAATTTAGTTGGCAATCTTTTATATTGGCCGGCCTGGTGGTATTCAGCCGGTTTTATAAAAACGGCAAAAAGTATCATTAATAGCATCAAAGAATATGAATATCGCCTTGGCCTTAAAATTTGGCTGGCAAATTTATTTAAACCAATGTATGGCCAAGCCGATTGGCAGGGCCGCCTGATTAGTTTTTTCATGAGAATTTTAGTTTTAATCTTCCGCCTGTTCTCATTAATAATTTGGTCGGCTCTGATGTTTGCCCTCCTCGCTTTATGGCTTATCTTTCCGCCAATCGCGATTTATAAAATAATAACTATTTTATTTTTTTAACCCGAATGGAAGCCGAAAAAAAATCAAAACTGCAAATTTTTGAATGTTCTGCTTGCGGCCAGACCGGCAAAGCTAACCAAAAAAAATGCTCTGCCTGCGGCGGCTTCGGTCTGCTGGGCCTTGCCGGCGACCATCTGATTTATTGGGGACAGCCCATCAACTCTTTTTATTTATATCAAAAAAATCTCGCAAAAATTATAAATAGAATAATTGATCTCCTCCTTTTTCTTTTTGGCGCCATCGGCTTTTTGATGCTAATTTGGGAGATTGCCTTAATTTCAAAATTTCAATTTTACCCTAATTTAATTATTGATATTTGGAATACGGGTAGCTGGAAAACATTTCTTTTCTGGTTCTCTTTAATTACTGATGCCTATCTCTACTACCGCTTAGCTCGCCGTCAAGATTTATTAAACAAAATTCCCAAAAAACTAAAACAGCAGCAAAATAAAAAAATTCAAAACATGAGTTGGGATAAAATTAAAAAATTAAAACCCGACCAATTTATTGATATCTCTACAATTTTTTCAGCCGACGCGCTTTCTTCTGTCTATAAATCCTGGGAGCTTGCTAAAAAATATAATCACCAAAAAATCGGCCCGCCCCAGCTTTTAATCTCGCTTCTGACTTATCCGGAAATCGCCAATATGTTTATTAGGATGGCTGTCTCTTTTGATAAGTTAAAACATAAAATTATAAAAGTTTTAGTTCCTTACCAAATCCCAACCGGCAAAGATTTAGAATTCACTAAAGAATTTTATATCGCCTTATTCCATAGTTTTTACGAAGCTTGGCTGCGGCGGCAAAAAAAAGTTGAGCTGCCTGATATTTTAATCGGCATCATAAAATCCGACCAGAAAATTCAGGAACTATTATACGATTTAGAAGTGGATATTGATAAAATCGGAAACATTGCTCTTTGGATTCGCGTCAATAAAATCTTGAAACAAAACTACGAAAAATTCCGCCACCGCGCCTTATTCCGCCCGAAATCAAGCATTAATCGTTCAATGACCGCGATCGCAACGCCTTTTTTGGATAATTTTGGAACCGACTTAACCGCCCTTGCCAAAGCCGGCTACCTCGCGCCTTGCGTCGGCCGCGATAAAGAAATTGATAATATTTTCCGCGCCTGCGTCAGCGGCAACCGCACCAGCGTAATTTTAGTCGGCAATCCCGGCGTTGGCAAACGCGCTATAATAAACGGCATCGCCCAGCTTATGGTCGCCGAAACTGTTCCAAAACAATTTTCCGACAAACGGCTGATAAGTTTAAGTATCGCCAAAATTATTAGCGGCGTCGCGCCAGCGCAAGCCCAGCAACGTCTGCTAATTTTGATTGACGAAGCGCTTCGCTCCGGAAATATTATTTTATTTATCAACGATATCTCCGGCATGATCGGCATCACCCCCGGCGGCGCAAGCAGCGCTGATCTAGCCGACGTCCTAACGCAAGCCGTCTCCCGCTACAAGCTAACTATTCTTTCTTCGTCAACGCCCGCCGATTACGCCCGTTATATTGAAGCTAAAAGTTCGCTTGATGAAATTTTTGATAAAATTATTATTGACGAACCAAAAGGCAATTCCGCCATTCAAATTCTTGAAGCCAAAGCCGGCCCGATTGAATACAAATATGCTGTTTATTTTTCCTATGACGCTATCGCTAAAGCCGTTGAGCTCTCCGACCGCTATCTCCATGACCGCTTCCTGCCCGAAAAAGCGATTGAGATTTTGGAAGAGTCCGCCGCCAAGCTAAATAATACCAAAGGCAAAAATGCGCTCGTTGAACTCAATGATGTCGCTTCAATTATTTCTGAAAAAACCGAAATTCCGCTTACCGAAATTACTCGGCAAGAAAAACAAAAATTATTAAATTTAGAACTGGAAATTCATAAGCGGCTGATAAATCAAGAAGAAGCAGTCAATATGGTTTCCGCCGCCCTCCGCCGCGCCCGCGCCGAACTTCGCGATACTAAACGTCCGATCTCAAACTTTTTATTTTTAGGCCCAACCGGCGTTGGTAAAACCGAACTCGCAAAATCTATAACCGAAGTCTACTTTGGCGCCGAGGGAAAAATGATCCGTGTTGACATGTCCGAATACCCTGAAAAATCTGCTGTCGGCCGCCTCATTGGCGAACCTAATAATGATGTCGGCGGTTACTTGACTGAAAAAGTCCGCGAGCATCCCTTCTCGCTCGTCCTGCTTGACGAAATCGAAAAAGCCCACCCCAACATTCTAAATTTGTTTTTACAAGTCATGGACGATGGCCGCCTAACTGACGCGGCCGGCAAAACAATTGATTTTACAAATACAATAATTATTGCGACTTCAAACGCTTGTTCAATAACAATCCAAAATTTGGTGGAGCAGGGCCAAACTGCCCCAGAAATCAAAAACAAAATCATGGAAAAAGAAATTTATGACTACTTCCGTCCCGAATTTTTAAACCGCATGGACGGCGTCATAATCTTTAAACCATTAAGTTTACAAAATGTTTTAGATATAACTCGCCTAATGTTAAAACAAGTTGCCGACAATCTCCAAGCAAAAGGCATCTTTATGTCAGTCGAAGATGATGCCATAAAATATTTGGCCGATGCCGGCTTTGATCCAAAATTCGGCGCCCGTCCGCTCCGCCGCGTCATCCAAGAAAAAATCTCCAATAACTTAGCAAATTATATTTTAGCCGGAAAAATTTCCCGCCGCGATCGCGTTGTCCTAAAAGGAGCGGGGGAGATTGAAATTGTAAAAGCGGAAAAAAGCTAAATCGTCGTATGAGTCATATCCGTCTTATCAGTCCTATCCGTCCTATACGACCTATAAATCTTATAGTCCTATCCCGTC
>CAYHQU010000099.1:0-3528 GCA_964358955.1 uncultured Gammaproteobacteria bacterium
TGCCATTGCAGGCGGGGGTAGATACCCCATCCGCTTGCGGTGGGGTATTTCATTAGAATTTTTTAATACTACGCCCGTTTGTGGTTGGCTTGCCGAAATGCAGCTGATTTTTTTCCCCACATCCTCACCCTATGGACATCACATTATGAAAACGCACCAGTCCGCCGGAAAAATTGCGGCCTGGCGCAGTTTCGCAGCCAGGGAAATTTGAGCCGTAGTCCCGCTTAGCGGGAAGAAAATTTACCGAAGCGAGAAACCAGCCAGACGCAATTTTAACAAGTTATTGAGTGCGGAGTCATAATGCGATGTCCATAGCCCTCTCCTTCCCCCAAGGGAAGGCGAGGGGATAACACTAATTGATTGACATTTCGAACATTTCGGAGCTTAGCTCCCAGTACTGGGAGCTAAGCTCCATGCCCGAATGAATTATTATGATAAATAAAAAAATTGTTTTAATACCTTGTCTTAAAATATAAAATTTGTTGGTGTTTATGAAATTCCCAATTCAAAAACTAAAAGCGCTAATTCAACCAGACAACATTAAAAAACTCTACTCAAAATACGAACCCTACTGGTCGCCGGTTGCCATGGCCGCTGGCTTTATTTTTGATAATTTAACTTTGCGCCGCGTTGACCTACTGGCGGAAAATTTAGTGATAATTATTTATTTAGCCGCCGTGCTTGGCCTGATTTTTTATTTAACCGCCTATGAGCATGGCCGACTGAAAAAAGAATTACTAATAAAAATTGCCAGGATTTCTCCTTATGCGCTGCAGTTTTTCTTCGGCGGCCTTTTCAGCGCCTTTTTAGTTTTTTACCGCCGCAGCGCCTCCATTACCTCAAGTTGGCCGTTCCTGTTAATTTTAGCCAGCATGCTGATTGACAATGAATTATTTCGCCAAAGATATCAACGTCTGACTTTTCGCCTCACCATCTATTTTATTGCCATTTTTTCTTATTCAGTTTTTGCCGTCCCGATTATTTTTAATGAGCTCGGGACAAAAATGTTTTTGCTAAGCGGATTAGTGAGCATTTTGTTGCTAATTATCATTGTTTTGCTGGCAAAAAAAATTACTCCCCAAGGAGTATCGCAAGGAAAAAAATCATTGCTAATCAGCGTTGCCTCAATTTACATTTTATTTAATTTTTTATATTTTACCAATATCATCCCGCCTATTCCACTGGCTTTAAAAGACCTTATGGTTGCCCATTCTGTAAAACGCGTTGCCCAAGGATACGAAGTAAAATTTGAGCCGGCGCCCTGGTATCAATTTTGGCGGCAAGAAAACTCGGTGATAAACTGGAAATCCGGCGCCCCAATTTATATTTACAGCGCGATTTTTGCTCCGACCGACATCAACGCTAAAATTTTTCACCGCTGGTATTACCGAAATGAAACTATTGGTAAGTGGCAAGAGAAAAGCTTGCTTGGTTTTGAAATTTCCGGCGGCACCGACCGCGGCTATCGCGGTTACTCGTTAAAGTATCAGCTGCAAGCCGGCCGCTGGCGCGTGGAGGTCGTAAACGAGCGCGGGCAGATTTTAGGCCGGACAAAATTTGAAATTGTAGAAACATCCGAACTGCCAAATTTGAAAACGGTGTTAAAATAATTATTTTTTTAAACTGCCGTCTTAAAATTCGCGCGGCCGTATTTTAAAAAATTAATTTAAAAACCGCCGCAAAGGCGATTTTTTCATAAAAATTTTATTATGTCCTCTTAAATCCAATTTTATATTACTTGGATTGATTTTTTATAGAGCATCGGTAACGAATCCTGCCTCATTCTAAACTTCGTCCCGTGATTATGCCCGGTGCGAGCATCAAAATCCACTAAAATTTTTCCTTCTTCAAGCGCCTTCAAAAATCCCTCAAAATTAAACTTTTGCAGCATCATTATTTTTGAATATTTATAAAATTCTTTTTTGCCTTCTTTTTTTACTTCGGCTTGAACATAAAAACAGTTAAGTAACTTTGTGCCGGCTTTGTGTTCTAAATCATCAAAGCCCCAATATGGTTGAGGATTTAATTCTCTTAAGCCGATTCGTTTCTTAACAGCTTTAAGCCATTTAGAATGTCTAACATCTGCGAGTTTAGCGTCAAAAGAAATCAAAATCTTTTTTGTTTTTCTATCTACCACCACCATAAAACCCCTGTCGCTTCGTGATTTTCCGTGAATTGTTTGGCGAAAACTCATCTCGCCCTTTGGATATTTTTTACCATCTTCTTGGTGCGCCCAGCCATACATTGGTAATAAAACCTGCGGCACAAAACGAATTGCTCGAGGCGACGGCTCAATATGAAAAAGCGTCGTCAGGGATGTAGAATTTAATCGTTGAGTTTTTAACTCCCATTCCGCTGCGTTTGGAATTGGCAAATTGTTTTCTTTAATACCAAACAAATCTTCTAATGTATTTCCAACCCCACCCTGGTTTCCTTTTCGTGCGTTTGCAATCCAGCCCATCCTTGATATTGTTCTCAATTTTTTAATTAAATCTGATTTTGAAAAAATTTTTGGCTTAGCCATATTATAGTAATTTACTTTGGGCAGTATAATTTTTTATTCTTTCCTCGGCCTGCTCGCAGTATTCCGGAGAAATATCAATCCCAATATATTTTCTTTTAAAATTTATAGCGGATATTGCTGTAGTTCCCGAACCCATAAACGGATCAAGGATTATTTTACTGGCAGTAGATGATACGATTTTATCAATTAATTTTACCGGGAAAGGAGCCGGGTGGCCATTTTTCATTTCCTGTGGTATTTCCCAAATGTCACCGTGCGAATTTGCTTTTGGAGCAAGTCTAAATTTTGGTTTGGCAATTAAATAAATAACTTCATATGTCGGCAAAAAATAACCGGCGTTAAAATTTAGCCCCCCGGCGCGTTTCCAAATAATAATTTGCCGCACTGGAAAACCGCTAACTATATCTTGACGATCTTGCAATAAACCGCCCTGCACTCGCCACTTATGATTGTAAAAAATTGCCCCATCTTTTGGAATTAACCGCATCATTTCAGCCAAGCAATCTCTTTGCCATTTGACATATTCGTCGTGGGGCATATTGTCATTATAATTTGAATAGCCTTTTTGCAACGCAGCGTTTGCCCATTTGCCCCCACGGCCATCTTTCATTCCGTTGCCCGTAGAATTTTTTAAATTATATGGAGGCGAGGTGATTACCAAATCAACAGATTCATCCGGTATCTGCTTCATTATTGCAAGCACATCCCCGCAAATTATCTTATTTAAAAAATCTTTTGGGTATTTCATATTTCTATTTTACTCTATAAATATAACAAAGTAATATAATTTTGTCCAATCAAAAAATCGCCTCCTCGGCGATTTTAAAATATCAACAAAAAAAATTTTACCCCTTATTTACCTCCTGTGGATATTATATCAAATCCGTATTTATATATGTAAAATATATATCAAATTTGCTATGCGATTGCTATCGATGCTATCGATGCTATGTCAAGGCAAAGTAGAAATGTCATACCGCGAGCAAAGTAGAAATGTCATATTT
>CAYHQU010000100.1:0-1137 GCA_964358955.1 uncultured Gammaproteobacteria bacterium
TGGTAGTACGCGTGCATGGGGTGCATGTAGCCGCGGTTCGATTCCGCGCACCCCGAAAATATAGACAGACATTTAGCGCGCCAATAAAAAACAAGGCACCATTGTTATTTGCCTTGAGTATCTAAAAATGATAAAATACCTTCGGGGTTATTTTTTTGGTTTTTTAACCAACGTCTTGAGGCAGTTGGCGCAAATTTTAACCCGCATGCCCTCAATAATTTTGGTTTGCAAATTCAAATACTGGCGTCTAATTGTCGCCCGCTTTGAATGGCTTCTTAAATTTCCCTTAAGCGGTTTTCGGCCGCAAATATCGCAGATACGCATAATTTTATTAAATTCAACTTATTTATTAAAGAAACAATGGATTGGAATTAAACGTTTAAATTGCTCCCATCATTGTTCGATTGCTTCATTGCTCAATTGTTATTGCTATCTTAATTTTTCAACAATCAAACAATTGAACAATAGTTAAATATTATCACATAATAAATAAAATATCAAGTCATGTCTTTTTCCGCCACAATTTTTTTCTTTATCGTCATTGGCATCTCGGCCATTATTCATGAATATTCGCACGGCTGGATGGCCGACCGTCTAGGCGATCCAACCGCCCGCCTCGCCGGCCGCCTAACCTTAAACCCGCTTGCCCACATTGATCTGGTTGGAACAATCCTTTTGCCGATTATCATGCTTGCAGTCTCCGGCGGCCGGTTTTTATTTGCCTACGCCAAGCCCGTGCCCGTCAACCCGCTTAACATTAAAGATAAACGTTGGGGGCTTGCTTCCGTCTCGCTTGCCGGTCCGGCATCCAATTTAATAATCGCTTTGGTTTTTGGATTAATTCTTCGCTTTCTGCCGATTGCCGCCAACCCTTCGCTGATAAATTTTTTAGGCAACTTAAGTATCATTGTTTACGCCAACCTGCTTTTGTTTGTTTTTAATTTAGTGCCGATTCCGCCGCTTGACGGCTCAAAAGTATTGTTTGCCATTTTGCCCGACCAACTTCATAATCTAAAAGTTTTTCTGCAGGCCTACGGCGTTATTTTTCTTTTTATTTTTATTTTTTTCCTTTTTCGTTTTATCATGCCCGTCATTCAATTTCTTTTTTTTATCATCACCGGCTTTTCATTGTGATTT
>CAYHQU010000100.1:1237-3508 GCA_964358955.1 uncultured Gammaproteobacteria bacterium
TTATGCCAACAATTAATCAGCTAATTCGCCACGGGCGAAGCCGCTCCGCGAAAAAATCAAAAACACCGGCGCTGGAATCGGTTTTTAATAATCTAACGCGCCGCCGCCGCTATCTGCCTAAAGGAGCGGGTTTTAGGCGTGGCGTCTGCGTTAAAGTTACAACCATGACGCCTAAAAAACCCAACTCGGCTTTGCGTAAAATCGCCCGCGTTCGTCTCTCCAATGGCATGGAAGTATCCGCCTATATTCCCGGTGAAGGCCATAATCTTCAGGAGCATTCAATTGTCCTTATTCGCGGCGGCCGTGTTAAAGATTTGCCCGGCATCCGCTACCATATCGTCCGCGGAATTTATGACACCGCCGGCGTTGAGGGCCGAAAGCGCGGCCGCAGTCTTTACGGCACCAAAAAAGAAAAAGGCGCGTCTGCCGGTGCTTCAAAAACTGACAAAGCTCCCGCCCCAGCCTAAAAAATACCCCGAGTAGCTATAGATTTATAACTTTTAACTTTTAACTTTTAATTTTTAACTTAACTAACATGCGTCGTAAAACTCCAAAACGAAAAACAATTCCCGATCCAAAATTTCAAAGCGTTACGATTGCTAAGCTAATTAATTATATCATGCAGCGCGGCAAAAAATCAGTTGCCGAACGCATTGTTTATAATTGTTTTAATCTTATTAAAGAAAAAACAAAACAGGATGGCGCGGAAATATTTGACCGCGCCATAAAAAACGTCGGTCCGGAAATTGAAGTCCGAAGCCGGCGCGTTGGCGGCGCGAATTACCAAATCCCCACTCCGGTTCATGCCGATCGCCGATTAGCCTTGGCTCTGCGCTGGATAATTGCCGCCGCCAAAAGCCGCAAAGGAATGCCGATGGAAGAAAAACTTACGCTGGAATTAATTGATGCTTCAAACAAAACCGGCGCCGCCTTTAAAAAACGCGAAGACACCTACCGCATGGCCGAAGCCAACCGCGCCTTCGCCCATTTTGCCCGGTTCTAATTTTGACTTTTGACTTTTGACTTTTAACTTTTGACTTGTTTAACATGCCCCGCCTCTACCCTCTTGAAAAAATCAGAAACATCGGCATCATTGCCCATATTGACGCTGGAAAAACAACTGTCTCCGAGCGCATTTTATTTTATACCGGCAAAAAACATAAAATCGGCGAAGTGCACGAAGGCGCCGCCGAAATGGACTGGATGGAGCAGGAGCGCGAACGCGGCATTACGATTACTTCTGCCGCGACCACCTGCTTTTGGCCGGCCGAACCAAAAGATAAAACCTGCCAAATTAATCTTATTGATACTCCCGGCCATATTGACTTTACCGCCGAAGTCCAACGTTCGCTTCGCGTGCTTGACGGCGGCGTCGTTGTCTTTGACGGCGTCGCGGGAGTGGAACCGCAGTCCGAAACCGTCTGGCATCAAGCGGAAAAATTTAACGTTCCCCTAATTGCTTTTGTCAATAAAATGGACCGCATGGGCGCTGATTTTTATCATGACTTAGATACTATTTATGAACGGCTGACCAAGCACGCTCACCCAATTCAACTTCCCATTGGCGCTGAAGAAAATTTTAAAGGCGTGATTAATTTATTGGAAATGAATGCTCGTCTTTATAAAGACGATTTGGGAAAAATTTGGGAAGACTCCGAGATCCCCGCCGACCTAAAAGCTAAAGCTGATGAATTTCGCCATAAACTCATTGAAGCCATTGTGGAAAATGATGAAAATTTAATGCAGAAATATCTTGAAGGAAAAGAAATTTCTTTACCTGAACTAAAAGCGGTTTTACGCCAAGCCACAATCAACAGTAAAATTGTTCCAGTGATGTGCGGCTCCGCCCTAAAAAATAAAGGCATCCAGCTGTTATTAGACGCCGTTGTTGATTTTCTGCCCTCGCCCCTTGATGTTCCGGCAGTCGTCGGTATCAATCCCGCCGACCAAAAAGAAATTCAGCGCGAGGCCTCTGATACCGCGCCGCTGTCCGCCCTCGCTTTTAAAATTGCCTCCGATCCATACGTGGGAAAATTAAGTTTTGTCCGCGTCTACTCTGGCGTCCTTAAAGCCGGTTCCTACGTGCTGAATTCTGTGACCGGCGACAAAGAGCGCGTCGGCCGCATTGTCCGCATGCACGCCAATCACCGCGAAGAAATTCAGGAAATTTACGCCGGCGAAATTGCCGCCGCCGTCGGCCTAAAAAACACCACGACCGGCAATACCTTATGCGATGAAGCAGCTCCGGTTATTTTGGAAAAAATTGTGTTT
>CAYHQU010000101.1:0-3492 GCA_964358955.1 uncultured Gammaproteobacteria bacterium
AAAACTCTGCCCAAAAAAAAATTTGCCGAAAAAAACCCGGCGTTGTGTTATTCCGGAGTCGGACTCCGAGGATTCGGAGTCCGACTCCTACGAGGCAAATCCTATCTTGCAACATGTAACATGCTACAGTTGCATGATTTCAATCAAACACAACTTCTATCCAAACCACTCCCCTATTAAATTTAATCTCATTCCCGCCCTCGTCATAAAATCGCGTCCGACCCGATTCATTTTCCCAATAACCTCTAATCTCTTGCCCGTCCTGATAAATTTCCGCCGCTCCCTTGCCTGTTGTTTGTATCCAAAGCCGGCCTTCTCTATCTAAAACTTTATGTTGAACGTGTTGAACCACAACATTATTTGCTATCAATAATTTTCCGCTGGCTGACAGATGCGGTTCATACCCCAAAAATCTTTCGTAATAATTTTCTGCTCGCTGATAATGATATCTGACATTGTATAAATTTACAAAATTATCAATTAAAATGTCAGCGGCATCTATTGGCCGGTTTTTTACCTCTAAATTATCTTTAAAAATCCAGGGCATAAAATCTGCCGCAATCTCAATCTCTTTTGCTTGAAACGCATGTTCAATTAATTTATCAGAGATAAATAAATTATGCGGCGCGCCTCTGTCCGAATCTCGCCAAAAATATCTGCCGTCAACCGAATATTCATTTATATTTTTTACCTTTCCTTTTTTAAGAATTGCCATCGCCTCCGGACTCCCGCCGCAATGAAGCATTACCGCGTCCCATTCTGCCGCCCAATCGATAAAAATCGGCCGCGCCGACCGAATCGGGCCGATTTTATTCGGAAGCTCATTATAATCAAATATCGCCAAATATCTTGTTACCTCGCCCTCAATTATCGTCTCGTAAATTATACTTGCCCTCTCTAATCCTTCCGGCGGCCGCCCGTCGGGGTAATTGTCAATAACTGCCGCCACCGGTCTTAAATTTATATTTTTTTTATAAACCATTTTTCCGTCAAGCCCCCTTGGCAAAATTGTCCCGGTCGGCTGCCCGACTTTAACTAATATCGCCTCTTTTATTGTCGCCGATATTTGCCAATAATAATCCAGCGCCAGCCCCCAAAGGAAAAACAAAAAAAGCACCAAGACAATAATAAATATCCAGTGCTTTTTTATTTTAAGATTCATTAAATTAAAAATTATTTGCGCTGCGCTGTCCCAAATATGGAATTTTTACTGTTAAGCTATGTGTTAATAGCCAGTAGATCAATTAACTGTCCTCTCTATTTCTTTCCCTTTTCTTCCTTGCTTTGTTCCCCATTACCTTCTTTGTTTTTTTCTCCCTCCCCCTCTCCCTCTTCCTTTTCTTTGCCGACAACTTCCGCTTCCGCCGCCGCTTCCGGCTTCGCTTCTAATTCTTTAAGTTCTTCATCGCTTCTTGGCGGCGTTACGCTCGCGACCACTTCGTCCGGACTCGCCAAAATCTCTATTTTTTCCGGCACTGGCAAATCTTTAACGTAAATATGGTCCTCAAAAGTTTTTAACTTTGATAAATCAACGTCAATGTTGGAAATTAAATCCTGCGGAAAACATTTAACCGGCAACACATTCATCGCCTTAACTAAAATTCCCGCCAAATCTTTAACCGCCAACGAAACATTGATAAAATTAAATTCAATTTCCGCCTCAATTTTTTCCGTTAACTTGACTTGGTAAAAATCAACGTGAAGGTATTTATTTTTAACCGGATCCGTTTGCACTTCTTGGATTAAAGTTAAAACCGGCTCCTTGCCGTCAATCGCCAAATCAATCAGCGTGCTTTCACCCGCCTCATTGTAAACTTTTTCAAAATCATGATACGAGACCGCTAAATTATTATTCTTAACTCCGTGACCATACAAAACCGCCGGAATTAATTTCCGGTCTCTTAACGTTTTTACTTTTTTGCCGCTTTCTTCGCGGCTCCTTGCTTCTAATTTAATTTTTTTCATAAAAAATCATTAATTGTCATTCCCCTCGCTTTTAGCTCCTGATGAAAATTAAGCGCGTCGTCAAAACTTAGCGGCTGTTGATTCCTAAATTTAACAATATCATTGCTGTCTAAATCCGTCACCAAGCCGATCGTGCTTACCCCCAATGGATTAGCCAAAACAACTGCCACCACTGTTGTTTGGCAGTTTTTGCATTTTATGCAGACTAGATGCGCGTCATCTTTCTTTTCTATAATTTCTATCCTTGCCGCGCTGTATTTAGAATTACAAATTGGACATCTTGAGACAACTTTTAAATTATCCCACGCGTCATCCAATAAATTTGGTAGTTCCTCCATCATAAATCTACTATAAGCTATTTTTAAAAAAAAGTCAAGGGAACGCGAACGCGCGAAACGTGTAACGTATAACGTATAGCTCAAGACGATTAAAAATCTTGCGTGACAAGTTATCCCCCTACGGGGGATCACCCGCAGGGTGACAAGTTACACGTTTCGCGTTACACGAGCATCACGTCCGATACTTAATGCTACGCACCGCCACACTCTCAACAATCCCCACCATAATTAAACAACTGATTAAAAAACTGCCGCCGTAGCTGACATATGGCAACCCGATTCCCGTTACCGGCAAAAGTCCGATATTCATTCCGACATTAATAAAAAATTGTGAAAATAATAACACCATTATGCCTAAAACTAAAAATAGCGAAAAATTATCCGGCGCTCTTTTTGCAATCTGCGCCAAGCGATAAAAAAATAATAAAAAAAATCCAACCAAAAGGCCAGCGCCTAAAAATCCTAACTCTTCAGCCAGCACTGCGAAAATAAAATCGGTCTGACTGGCGGGTAAAAATTTTAGTTGGCTCTGCGACCCGAGCCCAAGCCCCCGCCCCAAAACTCCGCCCGATCCAACCGCGATTATCGCCTGCCGAACGTGATAGCCGCGATAGTATGGGTCGTTATTCGGATTAAAAAAAACTGAAATTCTGTCTTTCTGATAATCTTTCAACAGAAAAAACCAAGAAAATAAAAAAATCGCCGCCAATATCAAAATTATTAAAACTATATAAGATCTTTTTATCCCGGCAATAACTATCAGCAAAAACCAAATTAAAAACAAAAGCAGCGCCGAACCAAAATCCGGCTGCAGTATCGTTAAAATAAAGAAAACAAACGACACCGACCCGCTGTACAATAAAAATTTATAATCTGGAATCTGCCTAAATTTTTCACTAAAAAATTTCGCTAAAAAAATAATTAACGAAATTTTTGCCAACTCAACCGGCTGAAAAGTTAAGCTAAATAATTGCAGCCAGCCGGTCGTCCCCTGTATAGTTCTCCCAAAAAATAAAACGCTTACTAATAAAACCACCGCCACCCCTAAAAAAATATAAACGTAAGACCGTAAAAAATGAAAATCAAAAAAACTAATTACTGCCGCCAAACCAATCCCTGCCATTCCGATGATAATCTGCTTTTGTAAATTAAAATAATTTGGCTCGTCAAAACTTTTTGCAACGCTGTA
>CAYHQU010000102.1:0-3474 GCA_964358955.1 uncultured Gammaproteobacteria bacterium
TCATTCCCTAATTATACCACATCCCAGTCCGATTTTGGAGTGTGATGTCTATACATTATACCACGATCGTCGTAGAATGTTAAGATGGTTTTTTAGAAAAATTATTGTGCCAAATTAAATAAGCGGCGATAATCAGGTAGCTTAAAAATAACAAGGAGGCGGGAAAAAAATTAACGATGACGGCCGCGTATGGGAACGAGGCAAAAAAATTAGTCAGAATAATTATATAAGACAAAACTAAATAGACGGGAAAAAATAAATAAATACTTGCCGCGGGCAAAAATGAAGCCAAGAGCAAGGCCAAAAAACCAGCCGGCAAAATTATTGACATGGTCGGAACAATCAAAACATTTGCCAGCACCGAAATTATTGACAGGCGCCCAAACTGATAAATTATCAAGGGCAAAGTCATTATTTGCGCGGCAATTGTCATAGAAAGCGCTTCGGAAAAAATTGATAATTTTTCGGGAATAAATTCAAGCCGGCGATTAATTATGGGCAGAAAATAAATTAAACCCAGCACGGCGGCGCAAGACAACTGGAAGCCAACATCATCGCGAAGCAACTTCGGATTAATAAAAATCATAAGGGAAGCGACAAAAATTAAACCGGCGGCCGATTTGTTAAGACGGCCAAGATATTGAGCTAAAAGCAGTAGAAAGCCCATAATCGCCGCGCGAACAGCGGATGCGGGAAAACCAATCAAGGTTATGTAAAAAATAATGAAAAATGAGATTAAATAAAAGGCAACTTTGCGTTTAAGATAAAAAAATGGGGCGATGCTCATTAAAATATTCATGATTAAAATTATATGCTGACCAGAGATGGCGATTAAATGCGTAATGCCAATGGTATTAAAATTTTGAAGCAGTTCCGGCGGGATTGTCCGACGGACGCCAAGCAGGAGGGCGGAAAATAATGAAGCGTGAGGTTCAGGCAAACTTAGGTTTATTAAATTTATCAGCCGATTTTTGAATTCAAAAATTTTTGCTAAAAAATAATTGCCATAATTTTCGCCCAACTTAACGATTTCCGGCTGATAACAGAGGGAGTAGATATCATAGCGCGCCAAATAACGGTCGTAAGAAAAGCCGGAGAAAGGCGCCGGCGCTTGTAGACTACAGGTTATTTTTAAAAAATCGCCGTAGCGAAAAGCTGGATAAAGCGGAGCGGTAACTAAAACCAGACCACTGATTTTTTTGTTTTGGCCGCTTCCCTGCCCTAAAATGTAGCGGCTGGCAACTGTTAATTTTATATTGTCAACTCTGATGTCGGGTTCATTAGTTACTAGGCTGGCGAAAGTAATTTTTTTGTCGTTATAATATTGGATTTTATCCGGCGAATTTTTTTTGATTGATAATTCATAACGAAAAAAACCGATAAAAATAAAAATCAGACAAAATAGCAATAAGCGCCAGATTTTGTTTTGCCAAAAAAGAAATATTAAAATTAAAGCTATTAAAAAAATAATGTAGCTAAAAAAAACTGGGGCATAAAAAAAGGAGTGGACAGCCACTCCGATTATAAAACAAACATTAAGAATGAGAAAAATTTTTGAACGGGAGAGCATAAAATAAATTAACCTAATTGACCTAAAAAACGTCAAATGTTAATTTTCAATTTACAATTTTACAATTTACAATCAATTTTCAATGATACAATTTTCAATCCCAAACTATAAATGTTTTGAAAATTGAATGAAAATTGAAAATTAAAAATTGAAAATTTAGGATTAGAATTCTCTATGTCCCAATCTCCCAACTATTCAAATATTTTTCCTGTTCGGGTGTTAGTTTGTCTATTATTATACCGAGCGATTCAAGTTTTACTTTCGCAACATTGCGGTCAATTTCTTCGGAGACATTGTAGACCTTTTTTTCTAACCGGCCGGCTTGCTGCTTTATAAATTCGGCCGAGAGGGCTTGGGCGGAAAAACTCATATCCATGACACAGGCCGGATGGCCTTCGGCGGCAGCAAGGTTAATAAGCCGGCCTTTGGCTAAGAGATAAATTTTTCGGCCGTCGGGCAAAATATATTCGTCAACGTGATTTCTAACATTTTTATTTATTTTGGCAGACATGGCGGCGAGGGCTTTCAGATTGATTTCAACGTCAAAATGGCCGGAGTTGCAGATGATGCAGCCGTCTTTCATAACTGCAAAATGTTGGGCATCAACGACATTGATGTCGCCGGTTAAAGTGCAAATTAGATCGGCAATTTTGGCGGCGACAGCCATCGGCATCACGCGGAAGCCGTCCATAATCGCTTCAATGGCTTTGACATCATCAACTTCAGTAACAATAACGTTAGCGCCCATGCCGCGAGCGCGCATGGCAAAGCCGCGGCCGCACCAGCCGTAGCCGGCGGCGACAATATTTTTTCCAGCGAGTAAAATATCGGTGGCGCGGATGATGCCGTCAATTGTTGACTGCCCAGTGCCGTAACGGTTGTCAAAAAGGTGTTTGACTTGGGCGTCGTTAACAGCGATGACTGGCACATTAAGTTTTCCAGCGGCAGCAAGGGCTTTAAGGCGGATGACGCCGGTGGTGGTCTCTTCCAGACTGCCTAAAATTTCGGCGGCTTGTTCTTTTCGATCAGAGTGCAAAAGCGAAATTAGGTCAGCGCCGTCGTCCATTGTTATTTGCGGTTTTATATCCAAAGCCGAGTTTAAATGTTTATAGTAAGTGTCGCGATCTTCGCCGCGGACAGCAAAAACAGGGATATTATAATCTTGCACCAAGGAGGCGGCGACATCATCTTGAGTGGAAAGCGGATTGGAAGCGCAAAGGGCAAGCTCGGCGCCGCCGGCTTGCAAGGTTTGCATTAGGTTGGCGGTCTCGGCGGTAACGTGGAGGCAGGCAGCCAGGCGCAGGCCGGCAAATGGTTTTTGGGCGGCAAATCTTTTTTTAATCAGTCCCAAGACCGGCATGTCGCGCTCGGCCCAGTCAATTCTTTTTTTGCCTTGCGGAGCAAGGGCGGGGTCTTTGATGTCGTGTTGCATAGGTTAGTAATTAGTAATTTATAATTAGTAATTTATAATAAAATTAGACAGAAATCTTTAATCTTTCCTGCAGCATATTCCAAATTTTAATTTCCGTTGCCCTTCTTTTTAAATATTTTGTATCTATTTTATTTTTAGATAAAATTGATTTTGCGTCTTTTATATCGGTTTTTCTACCAATATATAATTTTTGCAAAATAAGTTCTTCTGGCGGCCTAATTTTTAATTTAATGCCGGCAAATATTAATATTTTGGCGTCATTAAGCACTATCGGAATTTTTCTTTTACCATTTTTTGTTATCATATAGGCGCTGTTAGCTTCGGCAATATCAATAAGAACATTGTTAATATTTAACGGCAATAGTTCAATATCAAAATTTTTTAAATCTGTTCTTTGATTTATTATCTTTTCAGATACTATAGACCTTTTGCAAAATAATTATTTTTAAAACAAATCAAAGGCGTTTTTTCC
>CAYHQU010000103.1:0-3319 GCA_964358955.1 uncultured Gammaproteobacteria bacterium
CCCGCACCAAGCCAAGAGTCTGCCATAAAATATTTTAAATTCAAGCCGCAGGCGATTTACCCCGTAGTGAGCTTTGCTCTACTTCGGGGCTTCGCGCGAACATTATCTTGCTTCTGAAAATCATTCTTCGCGGGCTTTGGTGCTGGGGTAACTCCATCCTCGCCCCCATAGCAAGCCCCCGCCGCGCGGGAGCGCCAGCGAGTCCGTCAGCTGACGGAAAAAAATTAATCCGCAATTTATCAAAAAATCATTTTTTCCATCTAATCTATATCCCGCGATCGCTGTATAGTGGTTAGATGGTTTTTTTAATAATTTAAGCAAGCTATTGACCCCCACTACTTGCGTACAGGTGTGGGGGTTGATAATTTTTTTTAGATATGCTACGATGAAATATGATCTTTGAAACTATTGTCTGGATTTCGCCTGATGGTCAGGCGGGACAGACAATAAAAAAGGAAGCCCGAGCGGTTCGGGCAAAACAGGAAGGAGGATGACGATGTCAAAACAGACATTGATCACCGCCGATGACCCGAGAGGTCAGCAGTCTGTCGCTCTATTTAGGGCGGCATACAACCGAGCCAGGCTGGATCCGGATCGCGCCCAGCGGCTCAACGAGCGCGGCGGCGAACTGCAGGACGGGATCGCGAAGCTCATCGCCGAGCTGACCACGTCCGACCGGTTCGCCGATGAGGAGGTCGCCTCCAGCTACACGTACCCGAAGGAGTACCAAGGGCCCAAGCCGATCGCGGAGCAAACCAAGGCAATCGCCAAGATTTTTGATCTGGATCCGGCCGGCGCGCTTGAGTACGCCAACAACCTGCCCGCACTCGAATCCTTTGTTCCGAAGGATGCTCTGGGGTGGACGGGATGGTTCGCCATTCCGTCGGTTGACGCGCTGGCCAAGAAGCACTTCCCCGAAGTGACCGATCCGGTCCAGAAGTACTGCCAGGCGGTCCAGTTTGTTCACGCCAAGATCGCGGACTCGCGGCAGTTCTGCAACTATCGCGAAGGCCAGATAACGCCGGCGCAGTTGCGGGTTTCCGCTCGCACCGCGCACGCGTCTGATCTGATCGCCGAGACGCAGAAGGGTGACATTCTGATTGTCGCCGCCCAGTTCGGTATGCGCCATCGCGGCCGCTCGGTTCGTCGAGCCCGCGAGGTGATGAACGCCGTCGAGTTCGGCCTCGGCGCGTTCGCGGTGGGCTGCATGCTCCTGACGCACCCGGAACGGGAAGCGCAGTGGGAGCAGCTACACGTGGACTGCGCTGGGGACGAGTTCTCTCCGCGCGCCGATTCCGGCTTTTCCTACTCCCCCTACTTCCACTTCCACGACGGTATGCTCAAGTTCCACACGTACTGGGTGAGCAACACCAATGCCTTCTATGGTTCGGCCTCGGCTTTCCTCCAGCAGTAGCTCCTTTGGTTTCTTGAATTCTTGCGTCGGGCTGTCTCTATGAGACAGCCCTTTTTTTATAAATTTTTTTTAATTTTTTTTAAACCTTGTTTTTGAAATAAAAATTTGATAAACTATAGCTAGCCAGAATCTTGGCGGTTACGGCTTCCAAGAGTGCGCTATAATAAGGAGATACTGCTTGCTTGTATTTAGCGCAGGTATTTTCTATCTTAAGAAAATTGCTGCCGGATAAAATTCAGGAAATGGAGAAATCTGTTTCCGGTGATTATAGATGAATATAAGCAAAAATCCGCATGCCGACTCCGACTTCTCTAACGCGCCCTACTTCAACTTCAACGATGGCAAGGTCAAGTTCAACACGAACTGGGTGAGCAATGCCAATGCCAACTATGGCTCGGCGTCCGGCTTCCTTCCGAAGTCTCTCCAAAACAATAAAGGCATCCATTGCGGATGCCTTTAGGTTAATTTTGTTGAGTTGACCTTATCCAGCCGCCGACCATTTTCCCGATTTTTTGCAGTTCCCCTTGAAGTTGAAAAAACAGTCCCGCGGCCGCAGAAATAGTAAAAACTCCCTATGGTGGATGTTAAAAAATTAGCGCCCTTCTAAATTAAATTTTGGAAAAATTTGATATTCTGCAAGCTGCTTTAAATCCGAATCATCAAGTAAATCTTTCCGCCGTAAAATTTCCGCCAAGCGATCAACCTTAGAGTCTTCCTTGCGAAGCTTCACTACCAAATCACCAGACAAATCACCCAACTTATCATCAAGATATGATTTAGTTACCATCTGATTCTCTAGGATGGCTACTCGATTATCAATATTATCAAGCTTTTCCTTAATTTGCCCGATTTCACTTTTAACTTCACCTAAATCTTCATGCAACGGTTCAACCGCTTGATTGATAACTTCAGCAATTTGTTCAATGTCTTTTGGTTCCATATGAGATTATTTTATCATTATTGGAAAGGATGTCAAGTTTAAGCTTCTTTTGGCTGGGCGAATAAGATTTGATTAGTAATATTCTACTCAATGATCTTGCCGATCGGAAAAATCATTGAGTAAAAAAATTAAAAATTTTGGTAATTATTTTTTAAAATTGCATTCCTTGTTCCCGCACTTCACCCCATCTTTCGTCTGCAATAATAAATCCCCGCAGTCCGGACAGCTCTCTCCGGTCGGCGGGAAGTTGTAAATATTTTTGCATTTTGGATAATTATTGCAGGCAAAAAACGCGCCGCGCCGCCCTCGTCTTTGAACAATTTTCCCCGTCCCGCATTTTGGGCAGACGCCATATTCTTTCGGCGGTTCTTTTTTTATATATTTGCATTTTGGATAAGCCGAACAGCCAATAAATTCGCCATACCGTCCGCGCTTGCGTTCAAGCGGCGCTCCACACTCCGGACATTTTTCGTCAAGCGGCGGCAGTTCTGGTTCTGGCTCGCCGTTGGCATCTAGTTCTTTGGTGTTTTTGCAATCCGGATAGCCGGTGCACGCTAAAAATTTTCCAAACCTTCCCATTTTAATTACCATCGGCTTGCCGCACTTCTCGCAAACCTCGTCGGTTTTCTCTTCGGTAATTTCTTTTTTTGAAATCTCTTTTTCTTTCTCGGCTAAATTTTTTGCAAACGGCTGATAAAAATCGTCAATTGTCTTTTGCCAGCCATCCTTGCCGTCTTCAATTTCATCCAATTCTTTTTCCATCTTGGCGGTAAATTCATAATCAACTATTTGCGGAAAATGTTCAACCAGCAAATCATTGACTACAAAAGCGATGTCCGTTGGTTTTAATTTTTTTTCTTCTTTTTCCACGTAGTTTCTCTCCTGTATTGTCGCGATTGTCGGCGCGTAAGTTGACGGCCGGCCAATGCCTTTTTCTTCCAGCGCCTTAACCAGCGCGGCCTCGG
>CAYHQU010000104.1:0-1259 GCA_964358955.1 uncultured Gammaproteobacteria bacterium
ACCGGCCACATCAACTGGCGCACTCCCATTATTATAAAGTTCCACCCATTCGCCAGCCGGCATTGGCGCGTGATCAGCACCCCCTGGATTGGGCAAAAATTCATTAAGCACGATGCTGGCGGTTGGCGCGGGCGGATTTTCACTCTGCTCCCAGCTGCCGCTGTTTATCACGTTTGCCACCAATTTTGTGTCAGTAAATCCGAAATCGGCGCTGGTAAAATTGTCTTGATAAAAAATAAAATCCAAATCAAATCCACAGGATAAATTTACCAGCTCTTCGGCATCAGTTGTCAGTGAAGCGATTAGTTTTACTGCTTGAATTTGATTTTTTGACAGCGGCACTGCTTCGGCTATTAGGTTAGTCAGCAGGCCGGAAAAAACCGGCGCACTGTCAATTTGCAGCTCAATATTTATTTGCTGGCAAAGGTTTAGATCGCCGCTAAAATTTAATGAATTGAGATTATACAAAATATCGCTGGCGCTTGGATTTTGCAGGTTGATTATTTTTTCGGAGTTTTGGCTTGGTGTTAGCTCGGGAAAAAATTCCGCGCCGGAGTTTAACTCTACAAATAATGTTGCAGCCGAATAGTTAGCCAAAACTTTTTCGGAATCATTAAAATAAGCGTCGGTCGGCCCGATTGAATTTAGCGCCAGCAGCGCTAAGGCGCAAAAAATATTCAGCGCGGCCGAAAGCCAGCTTGACGCGCCAGTTTTATTAAGCGCACTTAGAGCAGCGCTATTTTTTTGTTTTTTTCTTTTTCTCTTTAACATATTCAATAATTTTTTTAATCTCATCAAAAATAATAAACAGCGCCGGGACAATGATGATTAAAATAAAGCCGTAGGGTTTTCGGGCGGTTTCAACCGCGTAGCCGGCATACGGCACGGAAAAAAGCAGGCGGCCGATAATGTCTGGCGGTCTTATTTTTCGGTCATCGGGCGCGTTGTTGGCGTCGCCTTTGGTGGTAATTAAATTATTGCTGATATTTTCAATGCGATGGGTGATTGGCGTTTTGGTTTTGTTGGCTTGGGCAAAAGTTATAATTTCACCTTTTTTATATTCGGCGGCGGGCTTAACAACAACAATACTGCCGGTCTTTATGGTCGGCTCCATGGAGCCGGATTTGACCACTAAAATTTTGTAGTTGCCGGTAATCGGCAGAACCGAGACCATCAGCAGAACGGCGATTCCAATAATGACGGCAACAACGACGCTGTAAAAAATTTTGAAGATTTTATTTTTCATGATGATGTTTTTA
>CAYHQU010000104.1:1359-3202 GCA_964358955.1 uncultured Gammaproteobacteria bacterium
TTTTTCAGCGACAGCGAGAACATGGAGTCCGACTCCGAATCCTCGGAGTCCGACTCCGGAGCGTCTACTTTGTCATCCCGATACGGGTCTATTGATTTTGTTTTTTGCAGTGGCGGTCTGGGATTTAGGAAACAACTTATAGAAACAGACCGGGCAGTGAGGGATCCCATGGCTTACTGGTAAGCGATGGGATTCCTCATTACTCATAATTACTTTCTTGCCGGAGCCAAACCGCAAGTCTTCAATTTTAATTTGCTCCACCAATAGACTCATTTCGGAATGACAACAAATTGACCGGCATGGAGCTTAGCTCCCAGTACTGGGAGCTAAGCTCCTTTCACAACTCCTTTCACTTGACTTGAAAAATTGAGCTCTAAATCGCGGTCACGCGATCGCGCCCATGGCCGCACGCTTATTCACAACTCAAAATTTTATTTGTTATTTGTTCTATTTGATTTTCATTATTTAATACATAATATTTGTCCGGACTACTGGCGATAGATGAGGCGAGAAAATAATTATTAAGACCGGAGCCAAGACCAATGACATAAATGGCGATGCCTTGCTGTTTGGCAATATCGGCGTTAAGCTTGGCAAGGTACATCGCATAGTATTGATTGTTTAGGTTACTGGCGTCATTGTCAGCAATAATTATCATAAAATCGGGAATTGCCGGGCGTTCATACGGAAGGTTGCGGTCGGCCAGCGCTTGCGTTGCGGCAATTATTCCTTGCTCAAATCTGGTGCGGTTGTAAAAATAAATGCGGTTGATTGAATCCAACAAATTATTGGCGTTGGCGGTCAGTTGATTTTCAACATAGGCGCTGTTGGAAAATAAAACCAGGCCGGCGTGATTTCCCGCTTGAGTCAAATTTAATTTCTCCACCAGGTCGCTGGCTTGCGCTTTCAGCCAGTTCATTTCGTTTATTTGCAGGCCGGACGAGCGGTCAAGGGCAAACATCGTGTCAGTTTTTTCCTGGCAGCCAAGCTGGCAGCCGGGGTCAGTCGCGTCGTCAAAGCCGTCGCAGTCGTCGTCAAGTCCGTTGCCGCAAATTTCCGGACGATAATTAATCGGGGAGCATTCGTTCCAAAAACCATTGAGGCACTCTTGGCGGCCAGGGGCGCAAGTGCTGGGCAGGCCGGTTTGGCACTGGCGGGTCTGCCCAGATGTGCACTCTTGATCGTCAGAGATAAAACAAAGGTAGCCGGGATTATGTTCGGCTTGGTGGGCGCGGAATGAAACATCTAATTTAACAGTGTCAGATTGGTAAGTGTTGTCAGCTTGGCGGCCGTCGCAAAGAATGCCGGGATTAACGGTTGGATTTTGTCCGGCGCCGGCGGCAACTGGGTTTAAAATTATTTTTCCAAAACACCAGGATTTGCCGATGTTATATTCTTTATTTTTCAGTAATGGTCCACTGCCCCAGATGCTTGCTTGCGAGTCGGCCAGCGGAATTTGGATTTCTTGGTTAAGTTCAGCTTCGGCTAAATACGACTGGCTGATAATTTTTTCATTTTCTTCAAAAACATTATCGCCGTCGTCGGCCCACCAGATAAATTCCAGGCCAGAGGCAAGCTCGCCTTGCTGTTCGTCGTCGCCTAAAGCCAGCTCGGGGCCAAGCAAGCCATTTTCGGAATTTTCAGTGATGGTTACTTTGGCGCAAAGCCAAGCATCGCTATCAACAATTTTTAACCCGATTGTATCTTCGCCCCAGTCACCGGGGGATAGAGCCGGAAAATTAAAAAACAACTGATCGGTGATGTCATTAAATTCCCAACTGGTGCTTTCGGAAATTTCGCCATTGTAATAACTATGGTTGCCAATTTTTAAATCCACGGAATC
>CAYHQU010000105.1:0-3199 GCA_964358955.1 uncultured Gammaproteobacteria bacterium
TCCCCGCGGACAAAAAGCACTGTCTGCGAATTTTTTTATTTTGTTAAAAATGTGGTATAATTAAAATAGCTAATTATTAAGTTTAAATTTATGAAGGAAATAAAAGAAAAAATTAAAGAGAAATTTAGGGTTGAAAAAAAATTAAACTGGAAGTACATATTAAAGATTGTGCTTTGGGTTGCGCCGATTAATTTATTGATAATGTATTTTGTATATATATATCTTTACAAAAAAACAATAGAAGAAGGTGCTTATTGGGCGGAGGTTATTGATGAACAATTAATTTCTATGGGCGTATCCGTTATTATTTCTATATTATTTGGATATTTATTAGAGATAGCTTTATTTGTATTACTAAAACGAAAATTGCGATTACTTTTGCTTTTTATTTTTAACTTTATTGCCATTTTAGTGTCATCGAGTTTCATTTTGGTTCTCTTTAATCATTTTATTAATAGAGAATATTATTTCCGTAATTATAACATATTAAAATATGTAGGGATTTTTTTATGGAATATTTTGTCTACAATTATAATTGAAATTACATCGGTTATTATTGTGATAATAACATTTTTTAGACTAGGTTAAGCTTTCAAAAAATAAAAGAACAAGCCCGCAGCAGAGCGCTACGGGCTTTTTTTGTTCAAAGATCACACGAAAGGTTGTCCGGTGTTGGGTCTAGACCCGAGTTAGGAAATGGGTCGGGGAACACCGGACCATTAAGGAACACATACTCCAGAATATAGATCGCGTCGGCTAAATCAAGCCAGCCATTATCATTGGCATCAGCTGCATCTTCGCATATTTGTTGGCCATCCAAAAACAGATATGCGAGTATGTTCACAGCGTCGCCGATGTCAGTGCAAAGATCCCTGTTAGGATCACTGCGGATAAAAGGAATAGTTTGGGCGCGGATGGTTATGGCAACTTCGTCTTGGGCAATAGCGCCAAATTGGTCGCTTACTTCAAGGGTGAAAGTGTATTGACCGGGCAGAAGCAGGATTTCAACTTGCTCGCCGCTGCCAATGAAGTTTTCATTTTCCAGCCAGGTAAACCAGAGCGGTCCTTGTTCGGGGTCGGCGCCAGAACCGGATAATGTTACGAGCCGGTCTCCTTGAGGGGTAGTTTCGTACTCGGCGTCTTGTCCGGCATTAGCTGACGGCGGCTGGTTTTTATGGTCGGTGTTTTGGAAAAACGAGAGGTTGTTTATGTCCGCGCCGGCATTTTGGTTTTCTGAAGAAAGTTGGAAAATCAGATTTATGGCCTGGCCGTGAAGGCTTCCGACTTGCAAATAACCAGAACTGTTTTGCGCTGTTGAGCCGGTAGAGTTTGAAAGAAATGAGGTGTACACCTCTTCATTGGTTTCAATATCTAAGCTGATGCTTGCTGGGTGACTGCTTTCCCAAAATGCATAGTTAAAGCTTAGATAGTCCCAATCTTCAGAAATAACAACTGGGATTTTACAAGTTACGGTTAGAACATCTTGCAGCTTATTTTTTCGCATCCGCTCTAGCCAAAAGGAGAAAGAACTGCCGTCAATTACACCAGAACCACTGCCATAGAACTCTTCCCCGTCAATCAGATAAGGGGGGGTTGTTTGAGGGACAAATGGTTCAAATGGCGCACAAGGGGCACAGTTTTTTTCCACCTGAAATTTAGAATCAGATTCCAGATAATTAACTACAACAGTATCAAGGGTGCATTGACTGTGGCAGATAACTGGGCTAGGTCTGGCAGAGACAGCTGTGGTTCCGTAGCCAATCGTTTTGCCAGCGATTACATTTCCGGTACTGTCAATTAGCTCGGGATTAGAGATTGGCCAGATTGTATCTTTGTACCAGTTGTAGACATCGTGGTTGCGGCCCGGGACATCCACCCAGAGATGAACGTTGTGTTTTCCTACGTTAAACAGGCCATCATATAGTTCGGTGTAGGCGGAAATATCGGGATTTTTGTCAGTTATGCTTCGGATAGTGTTGATGGGTTCACGGATATCCGCAATAAACCGAAGTGAAAAAATTGCCTCTTCATCTGTTGGCGGATCCCACATAACGACATGGAGATCCCGATGACTGCCAAACTCCGGAGTTATTAGCTTTGATCCACACCAAGCAACAATGTGCGCCCCTAAACTGTGACCCATTAGCAGGAGTTTTTTGCCAGAGGAGTAGCTGGTATTTGAGAATAGAGAATTCAACTCATTACTTAACAGCTCTTTCTGGTTGCTAATTTCGTGGCTGGGGACTTGTAACAAATTTCCCCGGCATGTATTATCATTATTTTTTGCTTCCTTCAGCCATTCCCAACCGAGAATATTTACCCCGGTTGTGTCCGTAGTTTCCCGTAGATGAATTTTTTCGGCGATTTCAAGTGTCCAGCCAAGTTGGTTTAGGTTGGTGTAGCAATCGGGATTCCACCCGTGCACAATCACCGTCGTCGGGAAATTGGAATTAAAAAGTTCGGCGGGATTGGGGGTTGAGACCCAAAGCCCAGTTTCATGATTGAATACTTGGAGCTGGCTGTCTGACGGCGGGCTGCGCTCCAAGTCAAAGACCAGCCAGCGGCAACCGCCAAAACAGTCGTCGGCTTTGACCGCGATTAAGTTTTGGCCTTCGCGGAGGTGGGTGGCGACATCATAACTGTCAGGTCCCTCACACCAACAATCGTGATCAGCGCCGACAAAGACACCGTTTATATAGAGATCATAATCATCATCGGCAAAGATTTTAATAGTTGCTGACGCCGGCAGTTCTGATAAAGAGAAAGTTTTACGGATAAAAGCGAATTGCAGATTGGCAGAATCCCAGACAAAAGAAGCGTTGGAGTTGGGCAGAATGTCGTTGATTGAACAAGCGCAACCGCCGCAGGGAGTAGTAATTGGGGAGTTCCAGCTACTATCGTCAAAACCAAGGGTTTCCCAGCCAGCCACTTCGGCAGGCCAGCTTCGGCAGGCATCATCGCTGGTAATGTTAATGGTGTCTTGGGCGCCTCCAAGCGAGATTAGCAAAAAACAGAAAAGAAGACAAACGGGAAGGCTGGTTTTCATGACTATTCCTTTCAGTTGAGTTGTTAAAGAACAGATCAGCATTGAAACCGTTTCAACGCCAGTTTTTAGTGTAACTGATTTTTGGCTGCGCGTCAAACGCAGGCAGAGTTTATGCTATTTTTATCTAACCACTATGCAGCGATCGCTGCATAG
>CAYHQU010000106.1:0-3191 GCA_964358955.1 uncultured Gammaproteobacteria bacterium
CATGGAAAGTTTGTTGAATTTTGTTAAAAAAATTATTCCCCTAAGATTATTCAAGGCGATTCAGCCCGCTTATCATTTTTTGTTAGCCTGGCTGGCGGCTATTTGGTATAAATTTCCTGCCGAAAAATTAATCGTCATTGGCGTTACCGGCACTACCGGCAAAACAACTTCCGTATATTTAATCGCCAAAATGTTAGAGCAGGCGGGTTATAAAGTCGGCTGCACTTCAACCGCGATGTTTAAGGTGGCGGGCAAAGAATGGCTGAACGACAAAAAAATGACGATGGTGGGAAGATTTTTTACGCAGAAGTTATTGCGCCAAATGATTAAAGCCGGCTGCGAGTACGCCATTATTGAAACCACCTCGCAAGGAATTGAACAATTCCGCCATCGCTTTATTAACTATGACGCGCTAGTTTTTACCGGACTTTATCCGGAGCACATTGAAGCGCACGGCGGGTTTGAAAATTATAAACGCGCTAAAGGAAAATTGTTTGATCATTTATCAAAATGCCAGCCAAAATATATCAACGATAAGAAGAAAGTACAGCCGATCAGAAATGAAATTAAAAAAATTGATTTGGAACGGGTGCCTAAAACAATTATTGTTAACGGCGATGACGAACAGGCGGAATATTTTTTAAATTTTAAAGCGGAAGAAAAAATTATTTATCAGATAGCACATAACACAAAACACGTAACACAAATTAGAGAAGATAGGGAAATAACAGCGAGCAATGCGGCGGCTAAAAGTGACGGGTTGCAATTTTTTGTTGAGGGAGTGAGGTTTAATTTACAGTTGATGGGCGAATTCAATATTGGGAATGCTTTGGGGGCAATCAGTGTCGGGGTGTCGCAGGGCTTGAGTTTAGAAAAAATTAAACCGGGGTTAGAAAAAATAACGGGCGTGCCGGGCCGGTTTGAGCGCATTGATGCCGGCCAAGAATATACTGTCATTATAGATTATGCTTTTGAGCCGCGGGCGGTAGTTAAGTTATATGAGATCATTAAGTTGATTGAGCATAACCGCGTGATTCATGTCCTGGGCTCGGCGGGCGGCGGGCGCGATATCGCGCGTCGTCCTCTGCTCGGTAAAATTGCGGGCGAGCGCGCTGACATTGTCATTATTACTAACGAAGACCCTTATGACGACGACCCGCAGATTATTATTGACCAGGTAGCAGTGGGAGCGGAAAAATCTGGAAAAAAATTAGCCAAAAATTTATTTAAAGTCGGAGATAGGCGAGAGGCAATCAAGCAAGCTTTAAAAATCGCCGCCGCCGGGGATTTAGTTTTAATTACGGGCAAAGGTTGCGAACAGGCAATTTGTGTGGCTGGCGGAAAAAAGATTCCCTGGGATGACCGAGCGGTAGTGAGAGAAGAATTGGGAAAGTTAGAAGTAAGAAGTAAGAAGTAAGAAGTTATAAAGTTATTAGTTACTTAGTAAAATCATTTTTTTGTTTTTGATGTTTTATGTTACATGTTAGGTGTTATATGAGAGTGTGGATAACTTATAATAACAGACAATCGTTTTCAACGACAAAAGATAAATTTTATTTAACTTTAGCTAAAATATTACTACTCTTGCATTTTTAATAAAATTAGTCTTTAAAGCCCCTATTGACAATTATTTTTATTATTGTTAGGATAAGGCTACGCGTAAGATATAAAATCTCATAACTTTTTGTGCAAACAAAATGGTTTATAGTATATAGACAACACTCTCACTCAATAAACGGTTCTTATTTTCTATACAAACAAGAGGCCGTTTTTTCTTTTTTGTTTAAAGATTATCTCAACCACTTTAATTACTACCCCCATACCATTCCCGTGTCTTACCCCGCTCCTGCCAGTAGCCAATAATTTTAGCTTTAGTTTAAACCTACCTAAAAGAGGATTGGATATTTTTTTGTACGCCGCAAAATTGCCAACTCGGCTGTAATAAATAATGTAAAATTTAATAAATTTTTCCTAAAGCAGCCAAAGCAAATAAATTATGTCTAACGCCAAGGCAAAAATTACTATGGAACGTAAATTTTTTTCACCGCAGTTAGAAGCGATGGAGATGCCGGACTTAATTGAAGTGCAAAAAGACTCTTACCGCTGGTTTACCGAAGAAGGGTTGCGCGAACTCTTTGACGAAATTTCCCCCATCAAAGATTTTATCGGCCGTAATTTAGAATTATATTTTGGCGATTACTATTTGGACCAGCCCAAATTCTCCGAGTTAGAAAGTAAAGCCAAAAATATTACTTTTGAAGCGCCCCTGCGGGTGCAGGCGCGGCTGTATAATAAACAGACCGATAAATCAATTACGCAGGAGGTGTTCTTGGGCGACTTGCCCTTAATGACTAAGCGCGGCACTTTTGTCATTAACGGCATTGAACGCGTCGTGGTATCGCAACTCATCCGTTCGGCCGGCGTTATTTTTACCGCCGAAATGATTAAAGGCAAAAAATATTACGGCGCCAAAGTAATCCCTAATCGGGGGGCGTGGCTGGAAATTGAAACCGACGCCAATCACGTTATCTGGGTCAGGATAGACCGCAAGCGCAAAGTGGCGGTTACCTCTTTATTGCGCGCCTTTGGCTACGAAACCGATATTGAATTAAAAGAAATGTTTAAGGAGGCGGAAGTTGATAGCGAGACAAGCTTTATTGAAGCAACTATTTCTAAAGACGCCGCCAAAAATGAAGCCGATGGCTTAAAGGAAGTTTATAAACGCATTCGTCCGGGAGATTTAGCCACCGTTGACAACGCGCGTAATTTAATTTACTCCATGTTTTTCCGCTTTGACCGTTACGACTTTGACCGCGTCGGCCGCTATAAATTAAACAAGCGCTTTGGTTTTGACATTCCGATTAACAAAGAAACCCGCATTTTTCGCCGCGAAGATTTAATCGCTATTTTAAAAGAAGTAATCCGCCTTAACATTACTCAAGGCAAAGAGGATGATATTGACCACCTCGGCAACCGCCGCATCCGGGCGGTGGGCGAATTAATCCAGAATAAATTCCGCTTAGGGCTGGCGCGCATGGAACGGATCGTGAAAGACAGAATGAGCACCACTGATATGGCTGAACTGACTCCCAACAAGTTGATTAACGCCCGTCCGGTAATTGGCGTCGTCAAGGAATTCTTTATGTCTTCGCAGCTCTCCCAGTTTATGGATCAGACTAATCCTTTGGCGG
>CAYHQU010000107.1:0-3180 GCA_964358955.1 uncultured Gammaproteobacteria bacterium
AATGATTATTTTGGAAAAAATTCATTAAATTTATTAGGCCTAAAATATTTAATAAAAAATTTTTATTATTTATTTTTTTCATCTCCGAAAATATTAACCTCATTTCCTTACCTAGATTTAAATTTTAACGGGATTTCAATATTTATAACTTCACCAGTTATAATTTATATTTTTTTTAAAACTAAAAAGAGCCAATTAAAAAAAATCTGCTGGCTTGCAATACTTGCGCTATTACCTTTTATTTTAATTTTTGGTGGGACGGGCTATTTACAGATTGGTTATCGCTATTCATTAGACTTTATGCCATTTTTATTAATATTATTAATCCTATATTTTAAAAATAAATTTACTATATTTGCTAAATCATTAATTTTAATCGGCGCTTTTTTAAATATCTATTTTATTATAGCATCATTTAAATGACCCAAAATAAATACATCATCATCCCGACCTACAATGAACGCGGCAATATTGAAAAATTGCTTCAAGAAATTTTCGCGCTTGAAATTGAAAATTTATTAGTATTAGTGGTGGACGATAATTCTCCCGACGGCACCGGTGAACTCGCAGAAAAGCTAAAAACAAAATTTTCCGGACTGGAAATTTTGCATCGCCAAAAAAAAGAAGGGCTGGGTCGCGCTTATATTGCCGGCTTTAAATACGCGCTGGAACGCGGCGCGGCAGTAATCTTGCATCTTGACGCCGATTTTTCCCACGACCCAAAATATATTCCTGAATTTTTTAGGCAAATTGAAAATTATGATTTAGTGCTTGGCTCCCGTTATACTAAAGGCGGCGGCACTAAAAACTGGAATTTAGCCCGCCGCCTAATCAGTAAGTCCGGCAACCTTTATGCCCGAATAATATTAGGCCTGCCGCCAAAAGATGTGACCGGCGGGTTTAAATGCTATCGCCGCGATGTGCTTGAAAAAATTGACCTTGATAATTTAAATTCCATCGGCTATTGCTTTATGATTGAGACAACCTATCGCGCCTGGCGCGCCGGCTTTAAAATTAAAGAAGTGCCGATTATTTTTGTTGAACGGGCTGCAGGAAAGTCGAAGTTTGATCTCGGAATTATTTTAGAGAGCTTTTTAAAGGTGATTAAATTAAAAATTAATAATTAAATGTTTAAAAATTATATCATTGAAAATTAATCACCAACATTTAATACTTCCTCCTCGTCAGAATCTCCCGTAGGGGACTCTGACGCATCTTAAACTCGGCCGAGTCCCTTATTAGGAGACTCCGCCGGGGAGAGAAAACCGAGTAGCTATGGGTGGCTTGGGAGGTGCAAGACTTATCAGTATTATAAGACTGATAAGTCGTATAGGACTTATACGACTTATAGGATGGATGCCACCGCGTCCCCATCCTTCGTCCCGTCAAAATTTTTAATTTGCGGATTTAATAAATATGCTATTGTTAAAAAAAATATCCAAAAAAGAATATCTCTTTATCCTTCTGCTTTCGCTAATTTTGATAATCATCACTTCCGCCCCTTTTCTCTATGGTTATTTTACCGCCCCGCCCGATAAATATTTTTTAGGTCTTCATTCATTATCGCCGGGCGACTACCCGGTTTATTATTCTTGGATGATGCCGGCATACCAGCAACGCTTTTTTATTAAAGATTTATATACCCAAGAGGCCGCTGCCTATAATATCATCAATACATTTTGGTTTTTTTCCGGCCTGCTCGGCAAAATTTTAAACATTTCGCCGCGCGTCGCTTTTCAGTTATCAAGAATTTTATCTATTCCGGTTTTATTAACTTCACTTTATTTATTAATCAGTCATTATTTTAAAAGTTATAAAAAACGCCTCGCCGCTTTGCTGTTTCTAACTTTTAGCACCGGCATCAGCGGTTTTATAACAGCGCCTCTTTACAATCAAAGTTATTTAATTTCCGGCTATTATCATCTGCCCCTGGATCTTTGGGTCTCGGAATCAAATATTTTTTTAACCCTGCTTCATTCTGGCCATATGGCTCTGTCTTTGTCATTAATGATTTTAATTTTTTATTTTTCTTTATTATTTATTAAAAATTACAATTTTAAATACAGCTTGATTGCCGGTATTCTTAATTTAATTTTATTAAGTTTCCATCCCTATCCAATACCGGTGATTTTTGGAGTTTTAGGCGTCTTTTGGCTGGTCGTCTCTTCAAAAAATAAAAAAATCAACTTTAAATTATTAGCGCATTTGCTGATTATCTTTTTTATCACCTTGCCGCTTTTGATTTATTATTTTTTAATGCTGAATTTTGATTTTGTAACCGCTGGGCGCGCCCTGCAAAACATCTGCCTTACCCCGGCATTTTATTTTTTATTTTTAAGCTTTGGCTTTATTTTGCTTTTTGGCTTGGTTGGTTTAACGCAATTTTTTAAAAATAAAAATTATCAAGACGATAACCACTTATTTTTATTCATTTGGCTTATCGTTCAGTCAATTTTAATTTATTCGCCGTTTAGTTTTCAACGCCGGCTGACGGCCGGCCTTCAGCTGCCATTGACCTTTTTTGCCTTGTTTGCTCTTTTTTATTTTTATAATTTTTTAAAGAAAAAATTAAGCGCCAGCACCTTTAATATTTTTGTAAATAATAAAATTCTTTGGTTTTTTCTCTTTATTCCTCTTTTTTTCTTTTCTAATCTTTATACTTTAGCCGTTGATTTTTCCTATGTTTATTTAAAAGATTCCTCGAATTATTATCCGTCATCAGAAATTGCCGCGATGCGCTGGCTAAAAAATAATCTTAAGGAAAATGTTTTAATCTTAGCCCGCCCGGCCTACTCCGCCCATATTTTACCCGGCCTCGCCGGCAAAAACGTCTATGCCGGCCACCAAATTGAAACCGTAAATTATCAAGAAAAAAAGCTTGCTGCTGAATGGTTTTATAAAACTAATGACTTTGACGCGCAAAAAATAAAATTTTTAACCCAAAATAAAATCAGCCATATCTACTATGGCCAGCCCGAACAAAAATTAGGCGACTTTATCCCTGATGAAAAAAAATATTTAAAAAAAATCTACGAAAATTCCGACGTTGCTGTTTATGAAGTGATGATAAATTAAGTGACTGGTGGCAAACATCAATCCCGCGCCCGCAGGATCGCCCGCGGTTTGGTGGCGGGGAATGGTCGCTTTAACAGATGTCCTATGTGTCATATAAGTCATATA
>CAYHQU010000108.1:0-1732 GCA_964358955.1 uncultured Gammaproteobacteria bacterium
AACACCGAAATAAAAATGCTCTCTTAACTAAACATTTCCCTCTCCCGCGCTGGGGAGAGGACGAGGGGGGGGCGTCTGCCTTTCCCAGTCGTATACGTCTTATATGACTTATACGACCCTATCTTGCTGCGTGTTGGTGTCTTTCACCCCGTCGAATGACTGGGGCTCACCAACACGCCGTTGCCAAGCATAAAAACATGGCTCGTTATCATCAAGGGTTTGCAAACTTCATTAATCCGTTTTTACAAAATAAAAAAGACCCGCCGGAATGCGTTTTCGCATCCATTGGGTCTTGCCGAAAAGGTTGTGATGTCGGAAGGAATCACCTGGGCTCAAAGTTGATGATCGCCGCCAATGCGCCACGAGTGCTCCTAAAGGGCATCATCACGGTTATAATCCAGTCGGGATGCTCTTTGTGGACCTCCTACTTGAGACGCTGAATCGCATCCTCAAGGAAAGGACCCCTTGCCTTCTTCCGCCGAAGGTGATAGGGGATCGCCAATCGCGCCAATGTCTTATACAACCTATATGACCTATAAGTCTTATACGTCTTATAGGACCTATACGACCTATAACGTCATAATATCGGGTCCCGATCTGCGTCGTAGATCCGCGCGCTGATCACGTTATCTATGTCAACAAAAATCAAAAACAAAATCTGTTCCATGCTCCATGTCACATGTTACATATTACTCGCCGTCGCCTTGCTTCTTTTTGTTATTCCAAAAATCACGACTGCCCAAGAAGATGTCGGCCAACTAAATTCTGACATTGAAACTAAAAAACAAAATATTGAAGCGCTGGAAAAAAAGTTAAAAGTCTACCAAGACAAAATTGAAGAAACTAAACAAGAATCGTTAACGCTTGCCAATGAACTTTCAATAATTGACAATGAGATGGCAAAAATTGAACTGGACATTGAAATTACCGAGCAGCAAATCCAAAAAACCAATTTAGAAATTCAAGCCGCCAACGCCGCCATTGCCGCCAAGCAACAAGAAATTTCCGGCCAAAAACAAGAAATCACCGATTTTATCCGCCTTATAAACAGCAACGACCAAGTCAGCTATCTTGAGGTCTTGCTGACCAGAAATTCTTTTTCCGAATTTTATGATTATTATAATTACGTCAGCCAAATTCATAAAAATCTTCATGAATCGTTGTTAAAGCTAAAAAATCTAAAAGCCGATTTGGAACTGCAAAAACAAACCCTTGAAGTAAAAAAACAACAGGAAGAAGAGCTAAAATCAAATTATGAAAATCAAAAGTTGGATTTACTGGAAAAAATAAACGCCAAAGAAACTTTACTGTACGAGACAAAACGTTCCGAACGCCGTTTTCAAAATTATGTTTATCAGCTAAAATTAGAACAGCAGCAAATCAACTCCGAAATTATCAGCTTAGAAAAAAAAGTTAGAGAGGAGCTTGAGCGCCAAAAAGAAGCCGAGCGCTTTCAAAATTTCGGCCCGGCGCGATTCAGCTGGCCCGTTCCTAAAAATACAATTACCGCGACTTTCCACGATCCCGACTATCCTTATCGCTATATTTTTGAACATCCCGCAATTGATATCCGCGCCGCCCAAGGCGCAACCGTTGTCGCCGCCGAATCCGGCTATGTCGCCCGCGTCAAAGACGGCGGTAAGGCCGGCTACAGTTATATCATGCTTATTCATAACGACGGCTTTTCTACCGTCTATGGCCACGTCTCAAAAATTTTAATCAACCAAGACCA
>CAYHQU010000108.1:1832-3138 GCA_964358955.1 uncultured Gammaproteobacteria bacterium
CTATAATTTAGATAGTTATCTAAATATCTAAATCAACGTATTTGCCGATCGGCAAATACGTTGATGTTCAATTTATGACGCTAACAAAAACATTTAATGCTTTATCGGACGCCACGCGGCGCGAGATACTTGAAATGCTAAAAAAGAGGGACTTGGCTGTCTTTGAAATCGCCAAGGCGTTTGATATTACCCTGCCGTCCCTCTCCCACCACCTAACTGTTTTAAAAAACGCCAATTTAGTTACATCCGAGCGAAGGGGACAGCAAATTATTTATTCGCTCAATTTATCCGTCTTCGAAGAAACCGCTAAATTTGTTTTTAAATTTTTTAATCATAAAAAATAAACTCTAACTTGATTATGTATTAACTTCAGCAATGTAAAGTGCTAAAGTTAATACAAATTAATAAAAAACCAATATGCAAAACCCAATAAGACCAACTTTAAAAACCGAAATTATTCCTATTATTCTAATTTTAATTTCCATTCCGCTAAGTTTTTATTTTTATGCCAATTTTCCCGACCGCGTCCCAACTCACTGGAATTTTGCCGGTGAAGTTGACGGCTGGTCAAGCCGGGGGTTTGCCGCCTTTTTCTTTCCAGCTTTAATTGCCGCCATTTATCTCATGATGCTAATAATTCCTTATGCCGACCCGAAGCGGGAACGGTATGACCAATTTAAAAAAATTTATCACCTTGTTAAATTAGTTTTAGTGATATTTTTTGTCTTAATTTATATTGTCTCTGGCCTAATCGGCATTGGCTATAATCTTCCGATAAAAATTTTTATACCAACTGGTGTTGGGCTTTTATTTATAATTTTAGGCAACTACCTGGGTAAAGTGAAGCAAAATTGGTTTATGGGCATCCGCACTCCTTGGACGCTTTCAAGCGAAACCGTCTGGAATAAAACCCATCGTCTTGGCGGCAAATTATTTATTGTTGCCGGCTTAATCATGATTTTAGGCGCCTTTATTCCAGCCAAATTCTACGGTCCATTATTTATCATTGGAATTTCCAGCGTACTCTTAATTCCTATTATTTATTCATACATAATTTACCGCCAAGAAAAAAAGTGACCCCGCCGCAGCGGGGTCATCCCGAGCAGGGCGAGGGATCTCGTGGGCACACGGGGTCATCCCGAGCTAAGTTGGGAGATATCACTACCAAATAACCAAACCCAGCATCCCAAATTAATTAAGCTATCGGCTTTAATCACTATCCGCACGTTTTCATACGATCGTATCAAAACGTGCGTTTTAAATTTTGACATTTTCTAAAAAAATGCTAAAATAAAACAAGTTGTTT
>CAYHQU010000109.1:0-3133 GCA_964358955.1 uncultured Gammaproteobacteria bacterium
TCATGTCCTTCTCCATTGGAATAGTCGGCTTACCAAACGTGGGTAAGTCTACATTATTCAAGGCGCTGACCAAAAAACCAGTCAACATTTCCAATTATCCTTTTTGCACCATCAATCCCAACGTTGGTATTGTTGAAGTCCCTGACAACCGTCTTAAAAAACTCGCCGCCATTTCTAAATCTGAAAAAATTACTCCCACCGTCATTGAATTTTACGACATCGCCGGCCTAGTCAAAGACGCCCACAAAGGCGAAGGGCTTGGCAACCAGTTTTTAGCCCACATCCGCGAAGTCAAAGCCATTGTCCATGTTCTTCGCGGTTTTACCGACCCAAATATCATTCATGTCTCTAACCGCGTCAACCCTAAAGAAGACGAACAAACAATCAATTTGGAACTAATTTTTGCCGACCTGGCCACTGTTGAAAAACGGCTCGCCGATGTTGAAAAAAAAGTCAAAAGCCAAGATAAAACCGCCAGCAAACAAAAAGTTGTGCTGGAAAAAATTAAAGCCGCCCTTGAATCTGAAAAATTCGCCAGTACCGTTGAACTTACCGACGAACAAAAACCATTTTTAAAAGAGCTGAATCTCCTTACTGCCAAACCAATCATTAATGTTTTAAATGTTGATGAAGATAATATAAAAAATGTCGGGGCGATTCATGAATCGCCCACCATACGAATCTCCGCCAAAATTGAAGCTGAACTCGCCGACCTGCCGCCCGACGAAGCCGCCGCCTATCTAAAAGAGCTCGGCCTAAAATCTTCCGGCCTTGAGCAGATAATAAAAAAATCCTACGAAATTTTAGGATTAATTACTTTTCTAACAACTGGCCCTGATGAAACCCGCGCCTGGACAGTAACCAAAGGCGCCAAAGCCCCCGAGGCCGCCGGCGTCATCCACTCCGACTTTCAGGAAAAATTTATCAAAGCCGAAGTTACCAGTTATAATGATTTCATCGCCGCCGGCAGTGAACTGGCGGCCAAAGAAAAAGGCCTAACCCGCATTGAAGGCAAAGATTATGTCGTTCAGGACGGCGATGTAATTTATTTTAAACACGGGTAAATAATCATTAAAAAAAGAAGGCGAGGTCACGTGACCTCGCCTTCTGAAATCCGATTTCGGGTACCCGAAATCGGATTTCAATCCTCATACCCCATAGAGGATCTCGTAGTTTACATCACAATCTATAAGTCTTATATGTCTTGTAAACTTACCGAAAATTTTATGTTTCCGTGTTAACAATCGAGTAATAGAACAATCCGTCGTGTGTTTTCTTTGTTTTAATGTTTTATTGTCCCGCTTTGCGGGATCCCCCGCAGGTGGGATTTTTATGTTTTAATGAATATTGCCACCTCCCGCTCAACTCTCTGCCCCGGCCGACTGTAAACCAATTCTTCTATATCTCTCCCCGGCAGAGTCTCTCCGCAGAGGACTCTGCCGAATCCCAGCTCTTCTATTTTATTTAAAATTTTAATCTTTAAAATTTCCTTTTTATAAACAAACCGCGGAAAAATAATTACCACCTTGCCGCCGGGTTTTAAAACTTTTCCAAACTCCCCAAACGCCGCCAAATATAATTTTGATAGCTCATCTATAATTTGCTGCAGCTGTTTTTCTGATTCTCCGCCGCGAAGCGCCGGCCCCAAATACGGCTCGGTCACAATCGCATCAATCGTCACTTGCTGTATACTGTCTCCTATCCTCTCCACATTACACTGAAAAATTTTGTAATTAGTAATTAGTAATTGGTAATTAGTAATTAACCAGTGAAGATTATTTTGCGCATCTTTAATTGCCTTCTCGGAAATATCACACCCAATAACATTTTTGTATCCTAACAATATTGCCTCCTGCAAAACCGTCCCCGACCCGCAAAACGGATCTAAAATTTTTGCCTCAAGCGGCACCTGCGCCAAATTAATCATAATCTTGGCCAGCTTCGGCGGCATCGTGCCCGACAAAACATCTCTCACTGGCCGGCCAAAATCCCGCCGGCTGTATTCTTCAAACTCCTGCACCGCGCAAGTTTTCGCCAGCCACAAATCATCCAAAATCATGTATTCCTGACACTTATTTTTTGTAATCACCACTGACGACAAAACCGGCTCTCTAGATGTAACCAATCTTGAACTAACGCCCCGTTTTCTAAGCAGCCGTTTAATCTCAAGCCCAAACCGTAAATCAACTTTTGACTTTTGACTTTTGACTTTTGACTTATAATAGCTGACTCCAAAATTAATTTTATTACCCCGATCTTCTTGTAATAAACTTTTAATAATAATATCTTTATCAATCCGGTCAGCTATTATAATCCCAACCTTCACCGTCCCCCCCAGCCGCCGCAAAATCTGCCCGCAGTCAATCTCGTTATTTTCAATAATTAAAAAAGAATCTGTCTCTAAAACCGACTTCAAATCTGTCAGCACCGCTTTAATCTCGGCTACCGACAGCTTTGGATTATGCCCTAAAATAAATGCGTATCTCATGACATTATTATACCCTCATTTCCCCCCCTTAGACAAGGAGGGGATAGGGGTGGTTGGACGTTTAGAAATTAGAAATTTGCAGCGCTGAAAACTGCTGAAAAACAAAAAATTGTCTGCCTGCACTACAGTGGTGTCTACACTACAACTACCTGTTACGAAAATTTCAAAAGTGGACATTTAAATTTCAAAAGTGGACATGACTAAAGGTTAATATTGTGATAAAGTTGAAGGTTTTAATAAATAACCATCAACTTTATGTCCAAACAACAACTGCGTAAACGGCTCACTTTGGAGCAAGTTAAAAATATTCTTGCCAAATATCATGCCAAGGAATTGAATGCAAAAGAGGCCATCAATTATCTGGAAGTCAGCCGTTCCCGATTCTATGTTCTTTACGACCAGTATAAAGCCAACCCGAATACCTTTTCGATTAAATACGCCCGTCAAGCAAACAACCGCCACATCTCGGCAAAAGCCGAAAAACAGATTTTGGCGGAACTTAAAGTCGAAAAAGAAAAGATTATTGACAATCCGGAGGTTCCAACTAAACGATACAATTACAGCTACATAAAAAGTATTTTACAGGACAACCATAATATCAAAGTTTCGGTGCCGACTATTATCAAGCGAGCTAAAGATAATGGC
>CAYHQU010000110.1:0-3118 GCA_964358955.1 uncultured Gammaproteobacteria bacterium
CATGGCGAATATGACTATGGCGGCGGTGACGGCCGGTATCATTCTGGCCGACATCGTGAACGCTGTCCAGCCCGTCAAGCCGCGCGTCTGGCGTGGCTGGCGAGCGAACGAGCTGGCCTTCAGCCGGCCCGCGCGCTACCGCGTGCGTTCCACTCGCCGCGGCCGTTGAAACCGCCCCAACCCCGAGCCCTGCACCAACGACAGACGCAATGTCTTGTCGGCAGGGCTCTTTTTTTATAAAAAATTTATTTATCCAATCAATGCTTCTATTTCTAAAATGCATATCTTATTACGATCGGATGAAAATGTGGATTTTTTTTATTTTAGTCCTGAAGGCGTAGTCGAGAATTTCCTCCGTCGCCGCCTGCGGCGCGCCCAATTGATGGCTGCCCACCAGGTCTACGCAACGCGGGCTGCCAAACCCCGGAATCGCCAATGCGTCTATCATCTTGCGATCAGGGGCTTTTTTATTGCAAATCTGACGTTGATTAGTTTTAGTTCCCTCTAAAAAAAGAATTCCAATCAACCTTATTGTCGATCGCACATTATATTGATATAATAAATATGTGAAAATTACTTTCAACGACAAAGTGTTATATTTTTTAGCAGCCTGGGCTGATTACAATCGGCGCTCATTTAGCGTATATTTAGCCGCAACCGATCCTGAAAATCCGCAGCGTTGGAAATACAGAAATGAAATATTAAAATACATATGGAATAAGGAGAGTAGAAAGAAAGTCAATGGATCATTGTATAACCTTAAAAAACATAATTTTATAAAAAAGGAAGCTGCCGGATATGTGCTAACAGAAAAAGGCAAACTAAAATATGCAAGAATTGAATTTAACGAAAGCAAAAAGAAAAAACTGCCAGCCGGACAATATTTAATGGTTTTTTACGACATCCCCGAAAAAAATAGATTAAAAAGAAATATCTTTCGACATATTTTAAAAGAACTAGGATTTGAAAAAGTACAAAAAAGTGTTTGGGTATGTCGCTTTAAAGTAGATGAAGAAGTTAAAAAAGTTATAAAAGATTATAATTTAGAATGCTATGCCAAAGCATTGCTTGTCAAAAAATTATAAATCCCAATCAACTTTATTGTCGATCGCACATAAGATTGATTGAATATTGATTGAAAAATATTGATTTTATAGTTTGGTTGGTGTATAATAAATAATTATAGAAATCTAAAAATTGCAGCCGAAGTCCTATTTGTCAATAGGCCCATCATTGATAATCTGCCTTCGCCCGCGCTGGAGCGGACTTTGGCGGGCAAGGCGAACTGTGTAAAAAAACAAATATGAACAATCAAATTTCTATTCGCAACTTTTGCATCATCGCCCATATTGACCACGGCAAATCAACTCTTGCCGACCGGATGTTAGAGCTGACAAAAACTATTGAAAAACGCCAAATGAAAGACCAGATGTTGGACCAGATGGACATTGAACGCGAACGGGGCATCACTATCAAACTGCAGCCCGTCAGAATGAACTGGAAAAACTGCGAACTTAATTTAATAGACACGCCCGGCCATGTTGATTTTAGTTATGAAGTCTCGCGTTCGCTGGCCGCTGTTGAAGGCGCGATTTTACTCGTGGATGCCACTCAAGGGGTTCAGGCGCAAACAGTCGCTAATCTTTATCTGGCGCTGGAACAAAATTTAACCATCATTCCGGCCATCAATAAAATTGACCTGCCTAACGCCGAAGTTGAAAAAACTAAATCTGAAATTGTCAACTTGCTAAACTGCGGCCCCAACGATGTTTTTTTAATTTCCGCCAAGACCGGCGCGGGCGTGCAAAATCTGCTTAATGCCGTCATTGAAAAAATTCCGCCGCCAAAAGTTGATAGTGAAAAAAAGCTAAGAGCGCTGATTTTTGATTCAAAATTTGACGAATACAAAGGCATCATCGCCTACGTCCGCGTTTTTGCCGGCGATGCTAATTCCGGCGACCAGATCAAACTGCTGGCGACAGGCATTGCCACCGAAGCGCTTGAAGTTGGATTTTTTTCGCCAAAATTCAAAGCAACAAGTTCGCTAAAGTCCGGCGAAATCGGCTATATTGCCACTGGTCTTAAAGACGTCTCTCAATGCCGCGTCGGCGACACGCTCGGCGGCCTCGCCGAAAAAAATCCGCTGCCCGGCTACAAAGTCGTGAAACCGATGGTTTTTGCCGGCGTCTTTTGCAAAGTCGGCGACGAGTATCAATGGCTCCGCGATGGCATAGAAAAATTAAAATTAAACGACGCCGCGCTGGTCTATGAGCCGGAACGAAGCTCGGCGCTCGGTTTTGGTTTTCGCTGCGGCTTCCTTGGCCTTCTGCATTTAGAAATTTTTCAGGAACGCCTCCGCCGCGAATTCAACTTAGAAATTATTGTAACCGTCCCCAGCGTCGCCTATGAAATTATTTTTAATAACGGTGAAAAAAAAATAATTCACAGCCCCCAAGAACTGCCAACGCCGGACAAACTTAGCGAGACCCGCGAGCCGATTATGAAGCTTGATATTTTTACGCCTAAAATTTATCAAGGCCAAATTATGCAGCTTGTCGCCAAAAAAAGAGGTCTCTATTTAAATACCGAATATTTGGATGAAGATGTTTTGGTGCTTCATTACAATATCCCGCTCGCCACTCTGCTTGTTGACTTTTATGATAATCTAAAAAGTATTTCTTCCGGTTTTGCCTCGCTTAACTACGAATTTTTAAATTATCAGCCCTGCGATGTTGTCAAACTTGACATTTTAATGGCCGAAAAGCCCGTTGAGGCGCTGGCAACTTTGGTCTATAAAGACGAAGCTTATTATGTCGGCCGAAAAATTGTTACAATTCTAAAAGATATTATGCCGCGCGAAAACTTTGTTTTAAAAATTCAGGCGGCAATCAACGGCAAAATCATTGCCGCCGAACATCTCTCCGCGCTAAGAAAAGATGTAACCGCCAAACTTTACGGCGGCGATTACACCCGCAAAAGAAAATTGCTGGAAAAACAAAAAAAAGGCAAGAAAAAAATGGCAAAGCTCGGCGCCGGAACAGTTGATGTCCCGGCCAAAGCATTTTTAGCCGTCTTAAAACGCTAACAAAATTTAAGAAAATTAAATATATTGAAAATG
>CAYHQU010000111.1:0-3113 GCA_964358955.1 uncultured Gammaproteobacteria bacterium
GAAAATTGACGCGGGGCAGAGTCCTGACCGAAGGCGCGGTCACGTGACCGCGCCTTCGGGATGGAGTTTATTATCGCATCGCGAAGGCGACATCGCGGTGTGTCGGAGCCGGCATTGAGTTATTTCTGTAATATACAGCAGCCGTGTATATTGTTGATTGGTTTTTTTATTTAATTATAAAGACATTATCATTTTTTCTCGCTCGGTCGGAGATTTTAATGGCGATTTGCTGGCCTTTGCGGGCGCGGAAAATGTTTTTATTATTAATTTGCATGGAGGTGATTTTGTGTTTTAGGTAAGTGGTCTTGCCTTCAAGATAAATTTCAGCGCCAATTTTTAGGCCGCGGTGGTCTAAGAGGATGGCGACGACATTGATGTTTTTGTAGAAATGGGTAACATGGCCGATAAGAATTTTTTTGGCGGCGGACAGATTGTCAGCTTGGTCGTAAGAGATGCCCTGTTTGCCGGGGGCGCCAAAATAAAAGCCAGTGGAAAAGCCGCGGTTGTAGACAGAGGCAAGCTGGTTTTTCCAGTTTTGCACTTTGGCGGGCGTGAAAGTTTTTGCAAAATAGGCGTCAGCTGCCTCGCGGTAACAGCGGGCAGTGGTTTCAATATAACGCGGGTCGCGGAGGCGGCCTTCAATTTTAAAACTGTCAATCCCGGCTTTGATTAATTTGGGAAGATGGGCAATCAGGCAAAGGTCTTTTGGATTTAAAAAATATTTGCCTTCAGTTTCAATTTTATTTCCTTGCTCATCAGTTAAAGTCCAGGGCTTGCGGCAGGGCTGGGCGCAGCTGCCGCAGTTGGCGGACTGGTCATAAAGATAGGCGGATAAAATACAGCGGCCGGAGATTGAGACGCACATGGCGCCGTGGACAAAAGTTTCGATTTCAATGTTTACGCGTTTTTTTATTTCAGCAATTTGTTTGAGTGTAAGTTCGCGGGCAAGGATGACGCGCGAGGCGCCGAGTTTTTGATAAAATTTGGCAGATTCATAATTTGAAACATTGGCTTGGGTGGAAATAAAAAATTTTATTTTATGTTTTTTAGCCAACTCAATGGCGGCCGGGTCCCAGACAATAACGGCGTCAACTTTTGATTTTTTGGCGGCAATGATCAGCTTTTCGGCTTTGGGGATGGTGTCATTATATAAAACTGAATTTAAAGTTAAGTATGCTTTAATTTTATAGTCGTGGCAGGTTTTTACAAATTTTGGCAGTTCGGAAATTTTTAGCTGGTTGGCGTTGGCGCGCAAAGATAAATCAGAGACGCCAAAATAAACCGCGTCGGCGTAATTTTTACAGGCCGCAAGCGAGGCGAAGTTTTTGACTGGGCACATTAGTTCGGGTTTAGGCATAATAATAGGAATTGATTTTTTTCACCCCATCCTCTCCCTAACCCTCTCCTTCCCCTCGAGGGGAAGGAGAGGGAATAAAATGGCAGGAGGTGTAAATGATGGATAAAACAGAGTGGTTGGATAAAGGTCGTAAGATGGAAGGCGCGGTGGACACGGCGAGCAGCCAACGCGGCGGCGTGGAACTCCGGGGGGAGTGATGCGAATAAGCGGATACGACTTATAAGACATATATGACGGATAAGACGGTGACGTAATGGCCAGCCCCACAGGCGATTTTCCCAGAAGGATCGCTTTGAGAGCAGATTTACAACCAGACCCTTTAAATGCGCGGCCAATTTTTTTTAAATATTTTATAAAAGTTGGGAATAAACATCGGCACTTGTTTTTTATAATTTTTATAGAGACCGCCAAATTTTTTTGCAAGTCCAAGCTCTTCCAGTTTGGCCCAAAATATCAGCACCACCGTTAACCAAAGGGCGCAAAAAAAGAGGGTTTTTGCCGGCAAAAATAAAAATATGCCCCAGCCAAGAACAATATCGGCCGAATAGATTGGGTGGCGGATTAGACCGTAGACATCAACGGTAACCAAGTCATTGACGGCGGCAACGCTTTTGGCAACCTGATTGTTAGTGCGGATTGCGGAGGTAAAAAAGTAAAGCCAATAAATTACTGCGAGCAGAAATAAAAATTTAGCGGCTAAATTATTGGCGATAATTATTTTTATGCCTAAAATTTGCCAGATAAAAAACCAGCCGATAATAATTATTGACCACATAATGGCGGGGTGAATTAGCGAGAGAGTAGAACGTTTGGCATTTTTTAAAATTATTTTTTCTTTATTTTGATTATTGCAAATATTTTTAACGCCAAAAAGCCGCAAGTTTTGATTTAGTTTTTTGTTGTTATGCCGCGCCTCCCATTCAACAACACTGGCGCGCCGATGGGCGCGGGGATAAGATCGGCCGGCGGCCATCAAGTCGCGTTCGTAAAGTTCGTGTAAAATTATATAGGGGCGTTCGGCCGGCAAAATGTCATTATCAATCCAGACCTCGTTTTTGGGAACAAAGCGATAAACTAAATCATGGCCGCCTTCGGTAAACTCAACATTAAAAGCGCTTCTGACCAGCCGGCCGTCAACAAGCCAGACCGAGACGCCGGGATTTTTATTATTTTTTACGCTGATTTTATCAAGGAGGCGGAGATGGACGCCGATAGGCGAGGGCAAGCCGTTTTTTAAAGAAATTTTTTTTAGGTCTTTGGTTTTTTGGCGCTCGGCTTTTTCTTTAGCGTCGGCAGTTTCGCAGGCCTCAAGATATGATTTGCCTTGTTTCATCAAGCGCCACTCAACAAGCAGATGGTCAACAAAAAAATCACGCTCGTTTTGCACGGCTTCGTTGTCAATCCAAAGCTCATATTCCGGAATTATGGAAAAACGAAAATGCTGGCCGAAGTTGGTGAATTCTTTGGCCAGGTTAGCGCGGATTAGACCGCCGTTGACAAGCCAAGCGGTTAAGGGGCCGTGGCGACCGATTTTTTTTAGATAAACGTCTTTAAGTTCCATAAAATAGAATTAATTGTCCCTCACTAATAATTGTATATTTTTTTAGATTTTTTTTCAATGGAGACGGTGATTAAGATAGTTAGAGAAACCGTGAATCTTGTTTAGTTGGTTTAATAAATACCCCCTCACCCTTAATCCCTCTCCCTCGCGGGGGAGAGGGAAAATGAAAAAATTTCAGGTTCACGGGGGAAAAGT
>CAYHQU010000112.1:0-3106 GCA_964358955.1 uncultured Gammaproteobacteria bacterium
TGCTGCACTTTTTGCGCCGCCAAATTTATCGCCTCAATTGGCTTCCCCCCGCGCCCGACACTATCAATCATTTCTTTAAGCGCCTCTTCCGCCGCGTTCGCGTCCATCCCGTTATACCAGCTTTGCGCCGTTAACAGCTGCGCCGCCGAATACTTAAACTGCTCGTTTTGCAGCTGGCTTGAAACCAACGCGCGCAGCGCTGTTTGTTTGCCGGTCTTATTTAAAAATGACGACACCCTATTTTTATTGGTGGCAAATAATATAAAATCCCAGGCTTCGTTTTGGTTTTTGCTCTGGCTTGACACCGTCTCAACCCAATAATTCGCGATATTTACTTCCCGCGAATCTTTAATTTGCGGAATTTTTGCTATCCCTAAATTTATTTTGCCCTTGCTTGCCGCTAAAATTCTTGGCAAATCATAGCTGTACCCAAAATAAAAGCCAACCAGGCCGCCGGCAAATGCCGTTAGCGCCGGCGGCATCTGATTGTTCCAGGTATAAACTTCTTTGGTCGGATTGGCAAAGTCGGTGTAAAAAATAAGCGCCTCTACTCCCGGATTATAACTTTTATCCGGCTGGCTGGCCGGAATGTTGTTAAACATTACACTGCCGCCCTCAATCATTGTCGCGCCGTTTTGCAGCATGAGCAATGTTAAAATATCCGTGCTGCGGCTAATATTTTCCGTTGTCCCTACTGCTGCGCCGGCCTGGATTATATTTCCGTCCGCATCTGTGATAGTTATTTTTTTTATCGCCTCTTGGAATTCCTGCCAGTTTGTCGGCGGCAGCGGCACTCCGGCGCTGTTTAATAAATCTCTATTATAATACATCACCATCGTGTCTATGCCTAAAGGCAACCCGTAAATTTTTCCGCCCGAAACCGCATCTTTATAAACAACGTCTAAAAAATCATTTTTTAGCTGACCCAAAGTTAATGTCGCCTGATCGCGCAGTTCAACCGAAACCTCTTCTTTAAGTCCCAAACTTTTTTTAACAACTTGATAAGCCATCGTGATTTTAGCCGGCATCGGCGCGATAAATTCTTTTGCTTCGTATTTAGGCAGCCAGCTTTGGTGCAGTGAAATTATATCCGGCGCCCGGTTTTGGGCGTAGGCCTCCAGCAGCTCTTTTTCAAATTCTTCATAGCGCAGCTTTCGGTAGTTGATAGAAATATTTGGATGCAGCGCCCGATAAGCGCCGATAATCTCGGAAAAATCGTCAGTATTATCCCAAGCTCGCCAGTAAGTTAAATTTACCGGCTTTAACGCCTCCTTGACATTTTTTGGCGTGCACTTGCAGCCAAACCCCGTGCTGATAATCATCATCGCGACCAGTATTAGAATGTAGATTTTATTTTTCATAAATAATTTTCACACCCCTCTTCCGTTAGGAAGAATGGGCGGTCGCTCGCAAACCGAGTTCAGTCGGTGCGAAGCGCAACCTTGGCTAAAGTCAGTTTGAATTAAACAATTTAACAATGGAGCAATTAAACAATCGAACAATCGGTCAATTCATATCCATGGCATCATATTATTTTTTTAAGATATTTCCCAAACTCTTTTCCAATCTCCCCGTCTCTTAGCCCATATTCCATATTTGCTTTAAGCCAAGACAGTTTTGAGCCGGAATCATAATAAATGCCGTCAATAACTTTGCCGTAAAGCGGCCGATTTTTGCCAACTGCCGCAATCGCGTCAACCAGCCAAAGCTCCCCGCCCTTGCCTAATTTTGTTTTTTCTAACGCTTGAAAAATATCCGGCGTTAAAATATAGCCGCCAAAAGAACCAAGCCGCGACGGCGCCTTTTTCGGCCCCGGCTTTTCCACAATTGATTTTATCTCATAAACATCTTTTTCAACTTTAACCCCATCAACTACTCCATATTTGCCTGTCCCCTCGTCGTCAATCGGTTTTAAAGTAATAACCGGATCAGTGTATTTTTCATAGACCTGAATCAGTTGTTTTAAGTGTGGTCGGCCCGGCGCGCAGTGCCAAAGCTCGTCCCCCCAAACAACCGCGAACGGCTCCTTGCCAATAACGGGTTTGGCGTTAAGCACCGGCGTGCCGTTTCCGTAAGGTCCCTTCTGCCGGATATAAATAAAATTTGCCAGCATTGCGATTTTTTTAATGCTATCGCAGTAATCTTTTTTTCCGCGCCCCAAAAGCCACCTCTCCAAATCCTCATCGCGGTCAAAATGATCTTCAACCGCCCGCTTAGTTTTGCCCGTGATAATTATAATATCGGTAATGCCGGCTTCAACCGCCTGTTCCACAATATATTGAATTAGTGGCTTATCAACAATCGGCAGCATTTCTTTTGGCTGGGCTTTTGTCGCCGGCAAAAATCTCGTCCCCAACCCCGCCGCCGGAATTACTAATTTTCGTATTTTATTCATAACAATTTAGCAATTTAACAATTTTTTAATCAGTTGTTTTAATGTTTTAATGTTTTGATGTTTTGATGACTTTATTATAGCATAAAATTTGAAAAACAGAAAAGGGTGTGTTAAAGTAAGGGCAGGGGATTAAGGAGAGGTGACTGAGTGGTTGAAAGTGCTAAAATATGATGAGCATGATAAAATAATTGAATATGAGCAGGTAGGGAGTGGTGGCAGAGTGATTTATTCCTTCCCCGGCAGAGTCTCCCGATAGGGGACTCTGCCGCCGACCCCAGCTATTATGGCAATTAGAGAAAAATATTTTATTCCCGATTCAAGCGCGTCAAATTATATTTTGGGTAGTGGTCTATATGATGTAGAAGTGGTATCCATTTAACGATTCAAAGCGAGAGACCCCCAAGAAAAAAAATGCGCGGCGGAGTCCCTTTTAGGAGACTCCGCCGGGGAGAATTTGAATAATTTTTGGAGAGGTGACTGAGTGGTTGAAAGTGCGGCTCTCGAAAAGCCGTAGGGCAGTAATGTCCTCGCGGGTTCGAATCCCGCCCTCTCCGCCAAGTTTTGCATTCAGCGAAATTAAAAGAATTTACCTCGGCGCAAAGCGCCTCGGCATGGTATTTTTCCGCAATTTTGAAGGCATTTTTGAAATCCAAAACCAAAGTGCGGTCGGCAATGCGGAAGTTCGAACCAATCTTTTTGAGAAAATCCCGA